>JAQWAN010000013.1 GCA_028707655.1 Bacteroidaceae bacterium | reverse complement strand
ATTGGTCGTTTTAACGTAAATAACATCGCATACATCTTCAATAAGACCATGGCCTAACGAATTATCCGATTTTAATAGCACATCCGTATCGGGTATCAACGATAAATCTTCCTCGAGCACAGCACTGCAATCTACAATGGGGCGGATTTGTAACACATAGAAAGAGCCTTTTACTTTACCATCTACGGTAGATTCTAAGGTGACAGCAAACTCAACCTCCACAGGACGTTTAATATATTCCTGCCCATATTTTAAGATGAGTTGTAGAAGTTCTGCTAAGGGAAAGACATGATGCTGCAACACATTAACAAAGGTGATGAGCTTTCTTCCACCACGATAAACACCATCTCTAATCACTTGGTCATGCGGATCGAACGTGGAAGCGATATAGCGTAAAGAGCCATCGTTTTCCGCATCCTTAACGTTCAACCGGAGTAGATTAAAACCATCGTCTACCGAGAAATCGTGCAGATTGTTTAAATCTAAGCCATAAAATTGGGTTTGTGTTTCTCGCAGAGCCAGCTCCATCTCACTAAGCTGTAGTATCTTATGGGGATGATAGGGAGAAAAGCGCAAGGTCATACCACCATCTACAATATATTTACCCAGTCCTAGAGCTAGATTGACAATGCCCTCTTCTACCTTCTCGTTTCCTATTGGGTAGTAGTTCAACGATCGTGCCACACCCGACATGTTGGGATAGAACCGATCAATATACTGTGTACCCACTACTTCTTGCAAAATAACAGCCATCTTCTCTTGGTCAATCACACTAGAGGTGGCCTGCATATAGGCTTTACTATCTCTATAATAGACCGATGCATAAACCCCTTTTATAGCGGTAGATACCATCTCTAACATCTCGTTTTTATCCTCCATATGTGGCACCATGTAGGTGGAATAGATACCTGCAAAGGGTTGATAATGTGAGTCTTCTAACAAACTAGAGGAACGCACGGCAATAGGCCCCTTAACAGCATCGAAGAAGGTACTAAAATCATCGGTTAACCGACTGGGCAATTTAGCACGTAAGAACTGTTTTAAGATTAAATCGTCAGACGTGTCCGAAAGGGCTATTTGATACAGGTTGTTGGTTTGCATAAACTCATCAAAGATGTCGGTGCATAACACAACGGTTTTTGGTATAACCACTCGTGCATTATCAAACTGGTCGAACTCTGCATGGTGCTTTATAATATTATCAATAAAGGCCAAACCACGTGCTTTTCCGCCTAATGAGCCCTCTCCAATACGTGCAAAATTGGAATAGCTATCAAAACGGCCACGTTCAAAAACGGCCACAATACCTTGATTCTTCATCTTTCGGTATTTAACAATGGCATCAAATATAATTTTCCGATGGATATCTACATCTTTTAGCAGATTACAGGTGATCTCTTTCAAAAAGGCTGCGGGCGGAAAAACAGCACGAGAATAGAGCCATCGGGATATATGGTTTCTACTTACATGATACAAAAAGGACTCTGCAGGCACTGCAAATAGAATGTTTTGTAACTCTTTTAGATTATGCACACGGGCAATCTCCTCTTGGGTGGTAGGATTCTTAAAGATAAAATCGCCAAACCCAAAATTGGAGGAGACGGCTACCTGAAAGTCAACTCCAATCTTCTTGGAGTTCTTATCAATAAAGGAGGCATTATAATGCTGTGCATAGGCTTTGTTTTCTCTATCAGAAGATTGAATGATGATAGGCAGAAATTTATTCTGCTTACGCACACTAGCACAAAACTTGATGCCGGCTCGCTTATCAACCAATCCATTGTGTTTAAAACTTACATCGGAGATAATGCCCAATAGATTGTCTTGAAAACGATCATAGATCTGCTCGGCTTCTTCATAATTACGAACAAGCACAATCTTAGGACGACCACGCATACGCAGCGTGCTCTGGTGGGCATTCAACGCTTCGGTAGAGAACTCTTGACTTTGCTTGAGCACAAACTTATAGAGATTCGGCAAGATAGAGGAGTAAAAACGGATGGAGTCTTCTATTAACAGAATAATCTGCACCCCCACCTCCTTCACATCGTGCTCTAGGTTCATCTTGTCCTCTATCAACTTAATGATAGACAAGAGCAAATCGGTGTTGCCTAACCAACAAAACACATATTCAAAAATAGAAAGATCTTCGTGCGCCATACGGTTGGTTATACCATGTGAAAATGGCGTGAGCACTACCAATGGAATCGACGTAAATTTCTCCTTTATGCTACGTGCTATCTGAAAGACATCACTATTGTCGGCTGCCGGCATACAAATCACTAAATCGAACACCACGTTTTTTAGCCGGTCTAGCGCATCTTGTTTAGTGGAGACCTGGGTAAAACGCGGTGGATAGCGTAAACTAAGATCTGTATATTCATTAAACAGTTTTTCGTCGATGCGCCCATCATCTTCCAACATAAAAGCGTCATAAGGATTGGCTATGAGCAACACGTTAAAAATACGCTTTGTCATCAAATTTACAAACGACGTATCTTTAAAATAAAACTGGTCAATTTCTAATGTACCATGCATATATTTATTTATTTTAGGGTATAACAAATATGAAGATAATTATTGACTGGAGCAATAAAAAACATAGTAAAAGAGAATTAAAACATAAGTTTTTAAGATTTTGAGAACGTTTTCTAACAAGATGAAAAAAAAACCGCTTTTTGACACTTCATGAAGCGTTTGTTAAATGTAACTTTTTATCATATTTAACGGAAATTTACCACAGAACAGACGCTGTAAAACAATAAATTACATATATTTGCAGCAAAGACACTGACAATTTAATAGTAACCAATAAAAAACATACTATGAATATTGAAAAGATTATTGCTTCTTTAGAAGCAAAACACCCTGGAGAATTAGAATATCACCAAGCGGTAAAAGAGGTACTGATTTCTATTGAAGAAATCTACAACCAACATCCTGAGTTCGAAAATGCTAGTTTAATTGAACGACTAGTGGAACCGGATAGAATCTTCACCTTTAAAATTCCATGGGCAGATGACAATGGAAAAGTACATGTTAACATTGGTTACCGCGTACAATTTAATAACGCAATTGGCCCTTACAAAGGCGGCTTGCGTTTTCATGCATCGGTCAACTTATCTATACTTAAATTCTTAGGCTTTGAGCAAACCTTTAAAAATGCACTAACTACTTTACCTATGGGTGGAAGTAAAGGTGGATCCGATTTCTCTCCTCGCGGAAAAAGTGACGCGGAGATTATGCGTTTCTGCCAAGCTTTTATGTTAGAACTATGGCGCCACGTGGGACCAAACATGGATGTACCTGCTGGTGACATCGGCGTTGGCGGTCGCGAAATTGGCTACCTATTTGGCATGTATAAAAAATTGACACGTGAATTTACAGGAACCTTTACAGGTAAGGGACTAGAGTATGGTGGCTCGCTAATACGCCCTGAAGCTACTGGTTTTGGCGGTTTATATTTTGTGAAACAGATGCTAGAGACCAAAAATCTTTCGCTTGAAGGCAAAACCATTGCTGTTTCTGGTTTCGGAAATGTGGCATGGGGAGCTATCACAAAAGCTACCGAGATGGGTGGAAAAGTGGTGACTATCTCAGGACCTGACGGCTATGTATACGATCCAGACGGTATCTCAGGCGAGAAGATTGATTACTTATTAGAGCTTAGATCATCGGGTAACGATATTGTTTCACCATATGCTGAAAAATATCCTTCTGCTACCTTTATTGCAAATCACCGTCCTTGGGAGGTAAAAGTGGATATCGCGCTACCTTGCGCTACTCAAAATGAGTTAAAAGGTGAGGATGCAGCATTGCTTATTAGTAATAATGTGATTTGTGTGGGCGAGATATCCAACATGGGATGTACACCAGAGGCTATTGATGCTTTTATTGAACACAAAATATTATTTGCACCTGGTAAGGCAGTAAATGCTGGTGGTGTGGCTACCTCTGGTTTGGAGATGTCGCAAAATGCAATGCACCTAAGCTGGGGCGCTAAAGAGGTAGACGAACGTTTACATAATATCATGCACGGTATACATGCACAATGTGTGGAATACGGAACAGAAAAAGATGGCTACATCAACTATGTTAAAGGAGCAAATATTGCGGGCTTTATGAAAGTGGCACATGCTATGATGGCACAAGGTGTTGTATAGTTCCATTTTTAAATACTAACCTAAAAAAAAGCATATCTAAATTAGATATGCTTTTTTTATGTACTGTTTTAGGTAAACACAATCAACAGGAATCGGCTCCACTTAGCGGACCCTCTTTTTTAGTAGTAGAGGGGAGCGATTTTTTCTCACTCCGTCCATACCGCCGCAAAGCATCGGATAAAATCCACTGTAACTGTCCATTTGTACTACGAAACTCATCTGCAGCCCATTTTTCAATAGCCTTCATGGTCTGACTATCTACACGTAATGCAAATTTTTTTATTGCTGCCTCTTCTTTACTCATTCTCTTTTTACTACTAACAGCATCGGGACTACAGCTACACAAATGCCATATAGATGGGTTGTATAGGTGTAAATCCGTTATGCTCTTTCATTGACTCCCCTACAAACTTCCCCCTAAGAGAGAGAAAGATTATAGCATTTATAACTTTGATAGACTTTCTAACTGCTTCTACTAAAAAGCTGACATAGATGGGCAGCTTATTGGTTTAATGTTCCCGCATTAATAACAGGTTGAGCGGCCTCGTCGGCACATAAAACAACCAATAGATTACTTACCATAGCTGCTTTGCGTTCATCATCCATATCAATAATGTCATCATTCTTTAACTTGTCTAGTGCCATCTTAACCATCGATACGGCTCCCTCTACAATCTTCTCTCTTGCAGAGATAATGGCAGATGCTTGCTGTCTACGCAACATCACAGAAGCAATCTCTGGAGCATAAGCTAAGTAGTTAATACGTGCTTCCATCACATTGATTCCAGCCATCGACAACCGACTGTTAAGATGTTCTACCAACTGCTCATTAACGGTTTCATTGCCACTACGCAGGGTTATCTCTGATCCCTCGGCTTCATTCTCATCATAAGCAAACTGACCAGCCACCTGACGCAAGGCTGCATCGCTTTGAATCTTTACGAAATTTTCAAAGGCGTTCATTCTACCTACTATCACATCTTCTACTTCGCCGGCCTTATTGCTTCTGGTTTTCTTAGCCATGGTCTGCGAATCAATCTCAAACATCGCTTTATAGCTGTTACTCAATTTCCAAACTACCACAAGTCCAATTAAAACTGGGTTTCCAACTTTATCGTTCACCTTTATGGGAGCAACATCTAAATTTCTAGCACGATACGATAATTTCTTTTTACTGTAAAAAGGATTGACCCAAAAGAATCCAGTGGCGGAAAAAGTTCCTTTATAAGCTCCAAAAAATATCATAACACGCATCTCATTGGGCTCTAATGTCATAAACCCAAAAAAGAAGATTAGCCAGGTAATCCCAGATAAAATTATTAACGCAATCACTGCGGCAGATGCTAAGGCTCCACAAAATTACAGCGAATATAATAAAGAAACAACGAACAATGGCATCACTACTGCTTGCACAATTAACATGAAAAAACCACTCATTCGAAAACCCGAGAACATAAATTATTTCTTTTCCATAGTATTAAGTTTTAATATCATTTTAATATCACAAATGTATCATAAAATAAATAAAATGCCGTACATTTACAATATTTAACTATTTCAAATCTACTACAAATAGTGGCAAGAAACCTCTCTAAGAGCGATAACAGGCCCTTTAAAGGAAGGAAATAGAAAAAAGAAAATTTTTTTTAAATATATTTGTGTTATATCAAATATTATGTGTTTCTTTGTCATGAATTGATGGCATTCATTTTTTTGATTGCAATAACAATGTCTTTTGCTGCTTATTTTTTTAAATACAGCACAACTCTAAGTCATTCTATCTTATTTTAGTGCTCGTCATCAGTTCAAATGAATTATTAATTATTTATCATATTGTATTATGAACATTTACATTGGAAATCTTAGCTATAAGGTTAATGAAGCAGAGTTGCAACAAGTCATGGAAGATTTTGGAGAAGTAGCTACAGTAAAAATTATCAAAGATCGCGAAACTGGCCGTTCTAAAGGATTTGGTTTTGTTGAAATGATCGACGAAGCAGCTGCAACAAGAGCTATTGAAACATTAAACGGTACTGATTTTGCAGGTCGTGCAATGGTTATCAAAGAAGCTAAACCAAGAGCTTAATTTTAGCACAGAGGTCAATCCGTTGATCTCTAAAAAGAATTAGATGTCCCCCATTAGGTAATAACTTACTTATTGTGGGGATTTTTATTTGTAAGAAAATACTATGAAAGGATTATTTAAAGAGGCTTCTAGTTTTACACAATTAATAGCAGTAGCATGTATCACATGCATCACACTTCTGTTAAGCGGTTTTTTTCTCTACTTTTTACAACAAAACATGGCGATGGATACTGCTTTTTCCATCCGGTTAATGATGGCCACACAGTCTGTATTTGTTTTTCTTATCCCAGCCATCCTTTCGCAATATCTCCTTTTTGGTAAAAGCTTACAAGAGGGGTTTCAATTGAAAAAAGCCGCTTTACTCTATTTTATCTTGGGTCTTGGCATTATGATTTGTATTCCTCCCATTGTTACAGTTATTGAGGTGTGGTACCAATCTATCCCAACACCAGCTTTTCTAAAGGGAATAGCCGAATGGATTAAACTAAATGAGGAGAAAAGCAACAGTCTACTGCAACTGCTCTTTGCTACACAAACATGGCAAAACTTAGCAGGCAACTTATTGGTAATCTGTCTGCTAACCGGTATTGTGGAGGAGTTCTTCTTCAGAGGTATACTACAGAAAATTATTATTCGACTTACCGGAAACACACATCTGGGCATCTTGGTAACTGCCGTTACCTTTAGCTTATTGCACCTACAATCTACTGGATTTATTTCGCGCATCTTGATAGGTGCACTACTGGGCTATATGTTTATCTGGAGCCGTACTTTATGGCTACCCATACTTGCACATGCCTGTAACAATGCTATTGCGGTTATTTCAGAGACATACTACCCCACCACCGACAACATGGTAGAACCTATAGATACCTCTATTGTGATAGGAAGCCTGTTTCTAGTGGCGCTATTTACACTAGGCTTATGGCTACTCTTCAGAGGGAAGTTGGAATTCCTTACGACGAAGCACAAAACTATTACTTAGGTATTTCTCTCGAACAATCTGATTCTCTGCTAACTGTTCTGGTGTTCCTTGAAAGAGGATACGACCTTCAAACAACAGATAGGCTCTATCGGTGATACTTAATGTTTCTTGTACATTATGGTCGGTAATAAGAATACCGATGTTCTTGTCTTTGAGCTTCCACACAATCTGCTGAATATCTTCTACGGCAATAGGGTCTACACCTGCAAAGGGTTCATCAAGCATGATAAACTGTGGATTGATGGCTAGGCATCGGGCTATCTCTGTTCGGCGGCGCTCTCCACCGGATAGACGGTCGCCAAGATTTTTCCGTACCTTTTCTAAACGAAACTCTGCAATAAGCGTTTCTAACTTATCGCGCTGATACTCCTTGGAGGTATCGGTCATCTGTAATATAGAGGAGATATTATCTTCTACACTCATCTTTCTAAAAACAGAGGCTTCTTGTGCCAAATAACCAATACCGTTTTGTGCCCGCTTATAAACGGGATAATCTGTAATATCTAAATTGTCTAGAAAGATACGCCCGGCATTGGGGGTGATTAGACCTACTGTCATATAAAACGAGGTGGTTTTTCCAGCTCCATTTGGGCCTAAAAGACCTACAATCTCTCCCTGTTTAACATTAATGGAGACATCGTTTACAACTGTTCGTTTGCCATAACGCTTAACCAATCCTTCTGTACGAAGCATCTTACTTTCTTTGTGGGTATTCTTTTCCATATCCGCCTGAGCCGTTAATTTATCCTCCATATGTCATCTATTATTTAGCCATACAAAAGTAAAAAAAAGTGAGTAGTAAACTGTAAAAAAGAAGATTATATTCATTAATCCAAACAAAATAGCTTACTTTTGCACTAATAATAAGAAGGTATTATATGATTGCAGAAGGTTTAGAAACAACAGGAAAGTACATTCTACTAATGAAAAGGGTCTTTTCCAGACCGGAACGAATACGCGTTTATTTGAAACAATACGTCAAAGAGATTGAGCAATTGGGCATTAATTCTATTGGCATTGTATTACTAATCTCCCTCTTTATTGGAGCGGTTATCACAATTCAAATAAAATTAAATATTGAAAGCCCCTGGATGCCACGATGGACAGTGGGTTATATCACAAGAGAAATAATGCTCCTTGAGTTTTCATCTTCCATTATGTGTCTTATTCTAGCTGGAAAGGTTGGCTCAAACATCTCCTCAGAGATTGGATCGATGCGGGTTACACAACAGATAGATGCCTTAGAAATTATGGGAGTTAATTCAGCTAGCTTCCTTATCCTCCCCAAAATATTAGCACTGGTTACTATTATACCACTACTGGTTACCTTTAGTATTTGTGCAGGCATCATTGGTGCCTATTGTACTTGTTGGTTTGGGGGCATCTTGAATGCTTCAGACCTGAGCTACGGACTACAATACAATTTTGTGGAGTGGTATGCATGGAGTAGTTTTATCAAATCACTCTTCTTTGCTTTTATCATTGCTAGTGTATCCTCCTTCTATGGCTACTCCGTTAAGGGCGGGTCAATCGAAGTGGGTAAAGCAAGTACGGACTCGGTTGTATCTTGCAGTGTGTTGATACTATTCTCCGACCTTATCCTCACTAATCTCTTGAAATTATGATAGAAATTAATACGATTGAAAAAAGTTTTGAAGAAAAAAAAGTATTAAAGGGCATTAGTACAACCTTTAAAACAGGAGAGACTAATCTTATTATTGGAGAGAGTGGATCGGGAAAAACGGTTCTAATGCAATGCATCGTAGGTTTATTAACACCAGAAAAAGGTGAGGTAAAATATGACCACAGAGATTTACTGAAGATGGGCAAATTGGAAACGCAAAAACTACGAAGAGAGATGGGGATGCTGTTTCAAAGTGCTGCTCTTTTTGATTCCATGACGGTGCTTGAGAATGTTATGTTCCCGCTCAATATGTTCTCGGATAAAACACTTAGAGAGCAAACCAGACGTGCCTTGACCTGCCTAGATAGAGTGAACCTTAAAGGGGCAGATACGAAATTCCCAGGAGAAATAAGCGGTGGTATGCAGAAACGAGTGGCTATTGCACGAGCTATTGCTCTGAATCCACATTACCTATTTTGTGATGAGCCAAACTCCGGATTAGACCCTAAGACTTCCCTTGTTATCGATGCACTTATTCATGAGATAACCAAGGAATATGGCATGACAACAATTATCAATACACACGACATGAACTCTGTAATGAGTATTGGAGAAAATATTCTGTTTATTAACAAAGGAAAGAATGAATGGGAAGGTAGTAAAGAAAACATACTCAGCTCTAACAACAAAAAACTAAACAGCTTTATCTTTGCCTCCGACCTCTTTAAAAAGGTAAAAGAGATAGAGGTCAACCAGGTCAAAGAGTAAACTGATCTATCAACAATCCAACCGGATTGCTAAATTAGATAGCTGCGCATCCAGTAAAAGGATAACGAAGTAATCAACAATCCAACCGGGTTACTAAATTAGGTAACTGCGCATCCAGTAAAAGGTAAGGAAGTAATCAACAATCAAACGGGGCTACTAAATTAGGTAGCTATACGTCAAGTAAAAGGGTAACGAAGTGATCAACAATCCAACGGGGCTACTAAATTAGATAAACGTAAATCAAATTGAGAAGTAAATAAGAAACCACTACTCTTTTGTTGGCGTAATTTGATTATCCCAACAAAAGAGTAACTTTCCTGCATTAAAATGCCCATTGATTCCCGCAGCACTGAAACGCATTTCATGGTAAAGAAGCAGTATCTTTAAAGCGAGATGTACTACATCGATTTTAATTTCCAAACATCCTCTTTCAGAATCATCTGGTAATATTTAACGTCAGCTTTTGCTTTATTGTAGACTATTTTAATCTTTACAACTGCACTCTGTCCATCCTCTGAAATTTTTTCGGAAACTACTTTGACAGCTATAACACCGCCCTTTTTCTCTAATTCCGGTTTCATCTTTACAGCTAAGAGCTGTTTAATCTCATCTTTTTGCTCCACATTGCCATCTAACGTAGCGATGCCGTCAAGGTAAGTATCATAATCACCCGCTACAAGAGCTTCTACATAAAATTTCAACTTTGCTCCAGGAGTCGATGGTTCCCCACAAGATGTAACCATCAAGACGGAGATGATCAGGAAGAATCCAAACCATAACTTTTTCATACTATTGATTTTTAGGTTATTACTAAACCGATTGACAGCAAATCTATACTTTTATTTAGTTAAATACAATATTTTACTCAAATTAATAGGATAGAGAAGCAAAAAAAACTTGAAACGCTCTATTCTTTTGTCGAAGGATTTGCGACGACTAGAGAATTCGAAAAAGAACAATAAAGAGCTATTGAAAAGAGAAGACCGTATAAAGCAAACCAGAATTAATCAAATCGCTTGGAAAGCGATAGTAACCAGTATGAAAGGGCAAAGAGAGTTTCTGCAAAGGCGCATTGGTTAAATGAACACCTGCACAGCTATACACATAATCGATCAATTCGGTACAATAAAAAGCGGTAGTATCTTGGTAATTATAGGCATGGTCAAATAAAACACCACGAGAGTAAAGTGCTAGAGCATGTTTGGCTGCCTGATGAGCTATGTGCGCCTCCTTCTTTAGACGAAGAATAGTTCCAGCACTAGATTTATCGGCTGCAAAAAAAACAGAGGGTAAATCGCACTTTAATCGGTCGATACCATCTACCGATTCATCAGGAACAGCATGAACGATATACAAAGAATCGTCGATAGCCCTTACCACTATCCCTACGTGCGAAAAGGCACCTTGTTTATCTGCCATTACCACTGCAAAACTATCAAAGCTATTACCACGTCTAAAAGCTAGATCTCCTTCGTGGAGGAGGCCTACTAGATGCTGCATTTGCTGTGTAGAAGAGGAGCAACCGGTCAGAAAGAATAAAATGAATATCCAATAATTTAAAATTCGCATACAAAATAAAGTATAAAACGGAAAAGACTTAAGAGCTCCCAAAGAGCAGCGTTATTATCTTCGTAAGTAATAACTACCTACCAAGAAAAGAGCATCTCACACAAATCAGTAATAGCGTTATCTTCAACGTAAGCAATAACGACCTACCAAGAAAAGAGCATCTCACACAAATCGGTAATAGCATTATCCTCAACGTAAGTAATAACGACCGACCAGGAAAAGAGCATCTCACACAAATCGGTAATAGCATTATCCTCAATGTAAGTAGCAACTATCCATCAGAAAAAGAGGGATACTGCTCTGCAATATAAAAAAAATAGCCCAACATAATAGTATATGTTGGGCTATAATATCTAAATAATCGCTTTATTTTTGTCGTATAAAAATATTGATTGGCGTACCAGTTAAGTTCCATTTTTCGCGAATCTTATTCTCCAAGAAACGTTTATATGGTTCTTTAATATATTGTGGTAAATTAGCAAAAAACACAAACGAAGGAACCATTGTTTTAGGTAACTGCGTAATATATTTAATCTTAATGTACTTACCCTTATTAGATGGTGGTGGATATGCCTCAATAAGTGGCAACATCTCACTATTCAACTTAGCTGTAGGAATACGGGTAGATCTATTTTCATAGGTCGTTTTTGCCGTTTCTAATACTTTATGAATACGTTGTTTCGTTAAAGCAGAAGAGAAAACAATATCAAAATCAGTGAAAGGATCTAAACGAGATCGTATTGCAGCCTCATATTCCTTAATCACCTTATCACTCTTATCCTCAATCAAATCCCACTTATTCACAACCACCACTAAACCTTTGGAGTTACGTTGAATGAGTGAGAAAATGTTTAAATCTTGCGCTTCTACACCACGTGTGGCATCTAGCATTAAAATACAAACATCCGAATATTCGATAGCACGTATCGAACGTAATACAGAATAGTATTCTAGGTCTTCTGCTACCTTATTTTTCTTTCGGATACCCGCTGTATCTACCAAATAAAAATCGAAACCAAACTTATCATACCGTGTATAAATAGTATCACGTGTTGTTCCAGCTATATCGGTTACAATATTTCTCTCTTGTCCAATAAAGGAATTTATTAAAGATGATTTTCCTGCGTTAGGACGACCAACTACTGCAAAACGAGGTATATCCACATCATGCTCAACTTCTGGTTCCTTCGAGAATTTAGATACCAATACATCTAACAAATCACCTGTGCCACTTCCACTCATAGAAGAGACACAATAGGGTTCATCTAATCCAAGTTTATAAAATTCCGGTGCATTATATAATAACTCATGATTATCTGTCTTGTTAGCAACTAATACAACTGGTGTTTTCGATGTACGCAATATTCTAGCAACTTGCTCATCCAAATCTGTTATACCAGTAGTTACATCTACCAAGAACAAAATAACATCTGCTTCTTCGATGGCTAATACCACCTGTTTTCTAATTTCCTCCTCAAAAATATCATCCGAATTAACAACCCAACCACCTGTATCTATAACAGAGAATTCGCGTCCCAACCACTCGGCTTTTCCGTAATGGCGATCGCGTGTTGTACCGGCTTCCTCATTCACAATAGCATGACGTGTTTGTGTCATTCTATTAAATAAAGTCGATTTACCTACATTAGGTCTTCCAACAATAGCAACTATATTTCCCATAATCAATATATTTCACGACTATCTCAGTCGCATTTATCATTTAATCTAATTGATACCCAAAACTTTTAAGTTCTCTTTCTGAACTTCTCCAATCCTTGTCAACTTTGACATAGGTTTCCAAATAGACTGTTTTATTAAAAAAGCGCTCCAAAGATTTTCTAGCTTCAGTAGCCACTTTTTTCAAAGCCTTACCCTGTTTTCCAATAATAATGCCTTTTTGAGAATCTCGTTCTACATAAATAACGGCATTAATATGCAGGCATTTTCCTTCATCCTCAAATTTCTCAACAGACACCTCCACAGAATAAGGTATTTCTTTATCATAATACAAGAGTATTTTCTCACGAATAATCTCAGTAACAAAAAAACGTGCTGGTTTATCCGTCCACTGATCTTTCGCAAAATAAGGTGGTGAATCTGGCAACAACTCTTGTATACGTGCCAATACAACATCCACACTAAATTTTGCAATAGCAGAAATAGGATAAATCTCTGCTGTTGGTAATAACGCATGCCATTTCTCTACTAATTTCTCTAAGTCGGCTTGATTAGACAAATCAATCTTATTGATTAACAACAAGATAGGAACAGACAGATTCTGAACCTTAGCTAAAAAATCAGCATGTTTATCCGGTGTTTCAACAACATCTGTCACATAAAGCAAAACATCAGCATCCACCAATGCAGATGTAGAATAATTCAGCATAGATGCTTGTAGCTTATAATTCGGCTTTAGAATACCAGGGGTATCAGAAAAGACTATCTGAGCTTCATCTGTATTGAGAATACCCATGATACGATGACGTGTTGTTTGCGATTTAAAAGTCGCAATAGAGATACGTTCACCTACTAATAAATTCATGAGCGTTGATTTCCCTACATTAGGATTACCAACAATATTTACAAAACCTGCTTTATGCATAATTAAGACATTATTAATTTAGACAAAAAAACGCACCAGCTCTTATTCTCATAAGGGAGATGCGTTTTTCTAAGTGTATATTATTTTCTATTACTGATTGCTCGTATAACCCCACTTTACATAAACGGCTCCCCAGGTAAAACCTGCACCAAAAGCTGTTAAAATAAGATTATCCCCTTTCTTTAGTTTCTTTTCATAATCCCAAAGACAAAGAGGTAACGTTGCAGCACTCGAATTTCCATATTTTTCAATATTTACCATAACATTCTCAAGCGGCAATTCTAAACGATGCGCTATTGCAGAAATGATACGTAAATTTGCTTGATGAGGAACAACATACGCAATATTCTCTTTTGTTAGATTATTACGTTTTGCAATTTCTGCTGTAGAATCGCACATATAAGAAACAGCATACTTAAAGACAGTACGTCCTTCTTGATAAATATAATGCATCTTATTATCAACAGAAAAATAAGAAGGAGGACAAACCGATCCACCTGCTTTCATATGTAAAAAAGGAAGCCCTTTACCATCTGTACGTAAATGAGAGTCTAATACGCCATACTCTTCCGTAGTTGGTTCAATCATAATAGCACCAGCACCATCACCAAAGATAGGACAAGTAGCTCTATCTTCATAGTTTACCATAGAAGACATCTTATCAGCCCCTACAACAATTATTTTTTTATGACGACCAGATGCAATTAAAGATGCCGCCGTTTCTAAAGCATATAAAAAGCCTGAACATGCTGCCTGCATATCAAAAGCAAAAGCATTCTTCAAGCCGAGTTTATCACATAAAATAGAAGCAACGGAAGGAAAATGGTAATCGGGAGTGGTTGTAGCTACAATAACTAAATCAATATCATCAGGATTCGATTTTGTTTTTTGCATTAACTCTTTTGCCGCCTTACGCGCCATGTAAGATGTGCCTAAACCCTCTTCGACAAGTATTCGACGTTCCTTTACTCCAATACGAGACATAATCCACTCGTCAGAGGTATCTACCGTTCTAGCTATTTCCTCATTAGTTAATACATAATCTGGAACATAGCCGCCAACACCTGTTATTACTGCATTTATTTTTTCCATGAATTTTTTTTTAAGATACAAATCTGTTAATTGATACAATATCAATCAACAGACATGTATGCATACTGTGAGTTAACGACTATAATGCCGCTTCTTTCTCCACTGCTAATTTTCCTCTGTAATATCCACATGCTCCACAAACAGTGTGATATACATGCCATTCGCCACAATTAGGACAAATAGACAATGTAGGAACAACAGCTTTATCATGAGTTCTTCTCTTAGCAGTTCTAGATTTTGATTGTTTTCTTTTTGGATGTGCCATTTTCTTAAACTTTAATTATTATCTACTATTTTCTTTAATTCATTCCATCGAGGATCAATAGATCGCTCGTTATTTTCTAAATCCAATTCCGAAGAATCACTTTCATGATCCTCTTCCTCTAGGTCATCATCAGTTGCATCAACGCAAAGCATGCCACGTAATTTCTGCATCATCTCTTCATTGCACAATCCTTTATCATGCACATGATTAATAGGTATTGACAATGCTAAAAACTCATAGAATAGCCAACCTACATTCAAGACTCCTTCGCGCTCAGAAATAATGAGACGACTTAAATCTTCATCATTGTATTCCTTACCTAGCTCAACATATAACATCTCTGTTAATGATACAGGTAAATTCATCTCATCCAAACAGCGATTGCATAATACAGCAATTTCACCATCGAATTGAAAATCCAACTTAAAATCTTTTTCTAGTCTTTGAACATGCAAAGACACATTCACTTTACCACCTTTCATCTCAGATTCTTCAATTTGAGAAAAGAAAGAATGATCTAGCAAATAGTGCAATGACAGCTCATTAGTTGTCATGCCCTTTAAGTCAACGATATATTTATCAAATTTTTCAGACATACTTATACAATAGCGTGCAAATTTACGAAAAAAGCATTGAATGCAAAGTGTTTTACTGCATTATTTCAGTAAAATACTTTATTCATTCAGAAAGATGAGTTAAAAGGGTAAAAATGAGGGCAATTCAGAGAAAATCTGGACTTTAAACTGTTACAAATAGAGCAGTAGAAACGAAAGATTACGTTTAACATTTTAGCTCAATTCTAAAGGTTGTTCCATTATTTACCTCAGAGCGTTTGACATATATTTTACCTTGGTGATACTCCTCTATAATACGTTTAGCCAACGAAAGTCCTAAGCCCCAACCTCTCTTCTTGGTTGTAAATCCTGGTTTAAAGACCGATTTATAGTTCGATTTTGCCATACCCTTACCAGTATCCGAAAAGTCAATATACACTTTGTGGTCATCGGTCAACACATCAACGCTTATAGTACCTTGACCATCCATAGCATCAATCGCATTTTTACATAAATTCTCTACCACCCAGGAAAAAAGAGGAACATTCAACCAGACCATAACATCCTCATCGGGATAATTTAGTTTAAAAACCACTTTATTCGATACTCTGCGAGAAACATATGCAGTAGCAGCTTCAATAACCCCCTTGAGCTGATGAGGTTCTGGTTTTGGCAAAGAACCAATCTTAGAGAAACGATCGGCTATCATTTGCAGACGCGTAACATCCTTATTCATTTCAGGCAATAAATCGTCAGTAGGATATTTACTCGATAAGATATCTATCCACGCCATTAAAGAAGAGATTGGCGTACCTAGTTGATGAGCAGTTTCTTTGGAAAGGCCAACCCATACTTTGTTTTGTTCCGATTTTTTTGAACTTAGCAGTGCAAAGATTGCAATACACATAAAGATGATTACTACCGTTAGCTGAATAAAGGGATAATAAGCCAACTTTTTAAGAAGCAAAGAGTCATCATAATAGACATCAACAAAGTTGTTTTCTGCTACTACCTTGTGAGAAGCATCTAACTCAATACGAATATGTCTATCTTTGTACTTTCTAAAGATTGCTGCTTTTTTTGCTAAACTAGCTAATGAGTCTGCAACATCGATAGATATGTTTCGATAGGTTTGCACCACACTATCGCTACCAAACACCATAACGGGAATCGTCCGATTCGAATTTAATACACTTAACACTAACGTTAGATCTGTATCATCATCAGCATTACTAACTACATTCAATGCTTCCGACCATATTCTCACCTTGTCTCTCTCTTCGTTGGATAATTCACTTACCAGTGAATGCGACACAATAAGAGAAAACAGAGCGATTAGAATTGCTGCTGCTATAAAATAAAAACGTTTTCTATCCATAATGTTAGTGCTATAATTATAAAATTGGAGTACTGATAAAACGATATTAAAGATAAGTTATTGCAAAAATAGGAGCTATTATTTCTCTAAATCACTGCGAGAAAAGTAGAATGATTTATGAAACACATCTATTCAACACTAGAAATGAAATATTGTTCATTATCTATTATAATGCAGCACTGAAATACACTTCAGTCTTACTGTTCAGAAACAACAGTGTGAATGATTCTATTTACATTAATCTTATTGAACAAATTTTACGTTCAAAGTAGCAGAAAATAAAGTAGATGATTAAATCTTCTATTAATATTTTTAAAGCGGATAGGAGTTAACCATTGTATTAAAAATAAAGGGTTCTACTTAAAAACATACTGTGAACTGTGTATAAGCCAGAACAACTGCAGATTTCACAGTACTACTTATAGGCAGATGTTTGGCAGTTATTTGGCCGTACGCTTTCCAACTTCTACCGAACAAGCTGAGCAACAGGGAGGAACACACCCACAGATTTCACAGTACTACTTATAGGCAGATGCTTGGCCGTTATTTGGCCGTACACTTTCCAACTTCTGCCGAACAAGCTGAGCAATAGGAAGAACACACCCGCAGATTTCACAGTACTA
>JAQWAN010000192.1 GCA_028707655.1 Bacteroidaceae bacterium | reverse complement strand
AACTAGGGGCTTTATTCTTGTACAGCAAGTAGCCTTGGCTATGTTAAAGGATTATATGCAGTCCATGGATATACATGAACAACAATGTGTAGAGCAAATTCGTGTGGAGATTAAGGAGAATCTAAGTATAGCCAATGGTTTTATGGCTAGATTAGCACGTAGACACCCTGTCAATTTTAATAAAGCCTTAACATACAAGGCCGTTAGAATGTTATTAAATCACGAACGTGTTGTTGTTATGCGTTTAGCACAAGAGGGGATGATAACCTTTAGTGAGGCGGAAGCTATTGTGGATGAATTACATTATAGAAAATATAAAGTTTAATTGCTTTAGATTTCTCTCTTTATTAAATACCTTTGTTAGTGGTAATCGTTTAGTTACTTATAATAACCTCTAAAAATAGAATAATGGAAAATGACAATCAGAACAACCAGCTACAAATAGAAGTAAAGGACGAAGTGGCACAAGGTGTCTATGCTAATTTAGCTGTTCTTACTCACTCTAGCTCAGAATTTGTGATGGATTTTGTTAGTGTAATGCCTGGTGTGCCAAAAGCAACGGTTAAATCGCGTGTTGTAATGGCTCCCGAACATGTAAAACGATTGGTAAATGCTTTACAAGAGAATATCAGAAAGTATGAAGCAACCTTTGGTCCTATTCATCTTCCCGAAAATAAGGGGACTTTTGTGCCACCAATCTCTAATTTTAAAGGAGATGCTTAATGGCTCTCTTCTATTGTGCATAAAAAACACAAACAAATGTTTGTGTTTTTTTTATGCGGTTCACTACACGAACTGCTCTCTTTTTTAACAACTCTATTGCAAGATTGCTCTTTTGTAGCTAGGCGCTTTTCGTTTTAAATGGATAAACCATATCCTCCTCTTTTCTGTTATGTGGATTTTATTTTTTGAGGTAAGTCATTTGTAATCTGCATTATTGAGAATGAATATTTGTGTTAATCTATTTTTTTTATTGAGTTGTTTCATTGTATATTAAAATATTAATCGTAAATTTGCAGCCCGAATTGTATAGTTTAGAGTGCTTAGTGCTATAGATTTGGCCCTGATTTAGATAAAGAATAAACAATATATAATAATTAAAAAAAACAACAAAATGCCTACTATTCAACAGTTAGTTAGAAAAGGAAGAGTGGCTTTGGTAGAGAAGAGCAAGTCACCTGCACTTGATTCTTGTCCTCAAAGACGTGGTGTATGTGTAAGAGTTTACACAACAACTCCTAAAAAGCCAAACTCTGCAATGCGTAAAGTAGCTCGTGTGCGTTTGACAAATCAAAAAGAAGTCAATTCATACATTCCTGGAGAAGGTCACAACTTGCAAGAGCATTCAATCGTATTAGTACGTGGTGGTCGTGTAAAAGATTTACCAGGTGTGCGTTATCACATTGTTCGTGGAACTTTAGATACTGCCGGTGTTGCAAATCGCACACAGAGACGTTCTAAATATGGAACAAAACGCCCTAAGGCTGCTAAGAAGTAAATCTTCTAAGAAATATCAAGTATAAATAAACGTTTTGGTTTGTAGGAATACGCGAAAAAGGTTGAGTAAATAGTTCAGTGGAACTGTTGAAGCAAGCAAAAGCAACCCCAAACAAAAACATTACTAAAAGAAAATGAGAAAATCAAAACCAAAAAAACGTGTGATCCTTCCAGATCCCGTTTTTAATGACCAAAAAGTATCGAAGTTTGTAAATCATCTTATGTATGATGGTAAAAAGAACTTGTCTTACGAAATTTTTTATGCAGCTTTAGAAACTGTTAAAGCAAAATTAGCGGATGATGAGAAATCTGCACTAGAAATTTGGAAAATAGCTTTAGAAAACATTACTCCTCAAGTAGAAGTAAAATCTCGCCGTATCGGTGGTGCTACATTCCAAGTTCCTACAGAGGTTCGTCCTGACAGAAAAGAGTCTATTTCAATGAAGAATTTAATTCTTTTTGCTCGTAAACGTGGTGGTAAAACAATGGCTGATAAATTGGCTGCTGAAATCGTTGACGGATACAATGAACAAGGTGGAGCTTACAAACGTAAAGAAGATATGCATCGTATGGCCGAGGCTAACCGTGCATTTGCTCACTTCAGATTCTAATCATAAATTCAATTGAGATAATATAATGGCAAATCAAGATTTACATTTAACGCGTAATATCGGTATCATGGCTCACATTGATGCTGGTAAAACTACGACTTCAGAACGTATTTTGTACTATACTGGATTGACTCACAAAATTGGTGAGGTACATGATGGTGGTGCAACAATGGACTGGATGGCGCAAGAACAAGAGCGCGGTATAACGATTACTTCAGCTGCAACAACAACACGTTGGGACTGGGCTGGTCACCAATATAAAATAAATTTAATTGATACTCCAGGACACGTTGACTTTACTGCTGAGGTAGAGCGTTCATTACGTGTTTTAGATGGTGCAGTTGCAACTTATTGTGCTGTAGGTGGTGTTGAACCACAATCTGAAACAGTATGGCGTCAAGCGGATAAATATAACGTTCCTCGTATTGGTTATGTAAATAAAATGGATAGATCTGGTGCTGATTACTACGAGGTAATTCGCCAGATGAAAGACGTTTTAGGAGCTAATCCATGTTCGATTGTTATACCAATTGGTTCTGAAGAGCATTTTAAAGGGGTCGTTGACCTTATTAAGATGAAGGCTATTTTATGGCATGATGAAACTCTTGGAGCCGAATTTGAAGTGGATGATATCCCTGCAGAACTTATAGATGAAGCAAATGAGTGGAGAGAGAAAATGCTTGAAAAAGTAGCAGAATTTGATGATGCTTTGATGGAGAAATTCTTCGACAATCCAGATACAATAACTGAAGATGAGATCTTACGTGCTTTACGTAACGCAACTTGTCAAATGGCTATCGTTCCAATGTTGTGTGGTTCTTCCTTTAAGAATAAGGGTGTACAAACATTGTTAAATTATGTATGTGCTTTCTTACCTTCACCACTTGATTCTGTTCAAATTAAGGGCTTAAACCCTGAAACTGGCGAAGAAGAAACTCGTGAAGCTTCTGAAAATGCTCCTACATCTGCTTTAGCATTTAAAATTGCTACTGACCCTTATGTAGGTCGTTTGACTTTCTTCCGTGTTTACTCTGGTAAAATTGAAGCTGGTTCGTATATCTTCAATGTACGTTCCGGTAAAAAAGAGCGTGTTTCTCGTTTATTCCAGATGCATTCTAACAAACAAAACCCTGTTAGTGTGATTTCAGCCGGTGATATTGGTGCTGGTGTTGGTTTTAAGGATATTCATACAGGAGATACATTATGTGATGAAAAATCACCTATTATCTTGGAATCTATTGATTTCCCTGAAACTGTAATTGGTGTTTCTATTGAACCAAAAACACAAAGTGATGTTGATAAATTATCTAACGGACTTGCTAAATTGGCCGAAGAGGATCCTACCTTTACTGTTAAAACAGATGAACAATCTGGTCAAACTGTAATTTCTGGTATGGGTGAGCTTCATTTGGATATCATTATTGACCGCTTAAGACGTGAGTTTAAAGTGGAATGTAACCAAGGTCGTCCTCAAGTTAATTATAAAGAGGCTATTACTAAAACGGTTAATTTACGCGAGGTTTACAAGAAACAATCTGGTGGACGTGGTAAATTTGCGGATATAATTGTAAACATAGGGCCTGTTGATGAAGATTTCGTTGAAGGCGGTTTGCAATTCATCGACTCTGTAAAAGGTGGTAATATTCCTAAAGAATTTATTCCATCTGTACAAAAAGGATTTACAAATGCTATGAAGAATGGTGTACTTGCTGGGTATCCTTTGGATTCTTTGAAAGTAACATTGCTTGATGGTTCTTTCCATCCTGTGGATTCAGACCAATTGTCTTTCGAGGTTTGTGCTTTACAAGCATATAAGAGTGCTTGTGCTCAAGCTGGTCCTGTTCTTATGGAGCCTGTAATGCGTCTTGAGGTGGTAACACCAGAAGAGAGCATGGGTGATATAATCGGTGACTTGAACAAACGTCGTGGACAAGTAGAGGGTATGGAGACTAGTCGCTCAGGTGCACGTATTGTTAAAGCTATTGTTCCATTGGCCGAAATGTTCGGTTATGTAACTGCTTTACGTACTATCTCATCTGGTAGAGCAACTTCTTCAATGACCTATGACCATCACGCTGTTGTTTCTAAATCCATTGCGAAAGCAGTATTGGAGGAAGTTAACGGTCGTGTTG
>JAQWAN010000191.1 GCA_028707655.1 Bacteroidaceae bacterium | reverse complement strand
CCATAAGTCGATTCTATTATCTACGCATGAGCTCGATCTTGCGCTACAAACTAGTGATCTTATTTGGTTGATGTCTGCTCAAAAAGGTGTTGTGGTAGGTGCTCCAGAAGATTTAATTATTCAAGGCGAGTTGCAACAGGTTTTTGCCAATCCATCTTACACCTTTAGTGATGCTACTGGTGCCTTTTGTTTAAAACACCAAACCACCTTGTTTTCTGTCTCTGTTGTTGCATCGGGAACGGGGAATTGTACTATCTGGACACGTCGTGCTTTAGAACGTAATGGTTTTTCTATTGTGGACAATGCGGCATGTAGCATTTTTGTAGATGAAGAAAAAAAGACCTGGAAGGTCTCCTTTCAGGGAAAAACGATAATACAGTCATCTATATCTCAATTATTACAGACACTGTATCAGCAGGCAACTTCATCAAAATAACAATCATTAGTTAAATACAATGAAGAAAGGGCGAGTAAGAGCGATGAAATTCTTATTTTTGTTGACTAAGAAGATTATTTATGAAAAATCATTGGATAAAAAAAAGCTGGAGTAACTTGAAAACAAGGTACAAGCTAACACTTCACAACGAAAAAACATTGGAGGCGGTAACAGAAGTCCGCTTTCCAAAGGTCTTTATGTTCTTTTCGATTTTGGTTATTCTTTGTGGATTTATGGTCGTTGCCACCTTTATTGTGGTAGGTACCTCATTGCGTAATTATCTCCCCGGTTATATGAACCCGCAGTTGCGCAGCGAGATGGTACACAACATGGAGCGATTAGACTCGTTGATTCAGGTATCTGAACGTCGGCGTTTATACGTGATGAACTTGCAAGATATTATTCGCGGAACAGTAAGTCCAGATACCGTTTATTCTATTGATTCGCTAACCATCTTACGTGCCGATTCTTTAATGAAACGAACCAAAGAGGAGGAGATTTTTCAACAGAAATACGAAGAGCGAGAGAAATTTAACTTAACGCGTATCGTTGATTCGCATGAGTCGGATGGTATCACTTTCTATCGCCCTATTGGTGGGCTCATTTTATCTCCTTTTGATTTGGAGAAAAAACATTTCGGCGTAGATATAGCGGCAGAGAACCATGCTAGTATTGTTTCTATATTTGATGGTGTTGTAGTGTTAAGTGCCTATACCATTGAATATGGTTATACCATTCAGGTGCTTCATTCGCAGGGCTTTTTATCCGTTTATCAGCATTGCGATTCTCCTTTAAAGCAGCAGGGCGACCATGTGAAGGCTGGAGAAGTAATCGCATTGGTTACAAATATAAACCAAGAAAATAATAAGTCGTCATTGCATTTTGAGCTTTGGCGTAATGGGCGTGTTTTAGACCCTCAAAAATATATTGTGTTTTAAATCGTTTAATACACAAGTAAAAAGATTAGAGAATAGTGTTAGAAAAAACAAAGAAACAAATAGCCATATTAGGCTCTACAGGATCTATAGGGACACAAGCGTTGCAGATTGTTCAGCTTTATCCCGACCTTTACGAAGTATATGCTATCACAGCCAATAATAATGTAGAATTATTGATTCAACAGGCTAGAACATTTTTGCCTGAGATGGTTGTTATAGCCAATAAAAATAAATATGCGTATTTGCAAGCAGCACTTGCAGACTTACCCATAAAAGTATATGCAGGAGCTGAATCGGTGGCCGAGGTGGCCGAGATGGGACCTGTTGATATTGTCCTTACTGCCATAGTAGGATATGCAGGATTACTGCCAACCATTCGAGCTATTAAAGCAAAAAAGATTATTGCTTTAGCCAATAAAGAAACCCTAGTTGTGGCAGGAGAGTTGATTAATAGGTTAGCCAATCAGTATCAGGCCCCTATATTACCAGTTGACTCCGAGCATTCTGCTATTTTTCAATGTCTAGTTGGGGAGAGTGCAAATCCACTCTCTAAGGTTATTATCACCGCTTCAGGCGGACCATTTCGTACGTTTACGCACGAACAGCTGCAGCATGTAACCCGAGAGCAAGCACTCAACCATCCTAATTGGTCCATGGGTAATAAAATAACAATCGACTCTGCATCTATGATGAACAAGGGTTTTGAGGTAATAGAAGCAAAATGGCTGTTTGGTTTAAAACAGGACCAGATAGAGGTTGTGGTGCATCCACAAAGTATTATCCATTCCATGGTTGAATTTGAAGATGGTGCTGTAAAGGCGCAACTGGGAGTTCCCGATATGATATTACCGATACATTATGCCTTTTCTTATCCCTATCGCGTAAAATCGACTGCACAAAAACTTGATTTCAAGCAGATAAGCGAGCTTACTTTTGAAGCGCCCGACTGTACCCGTTTTCGCAATCTTGGTTTAGCTTACGAAGCCTTACGCCAGGGTGGTAATGTGGCCTGTGTGTTAAATGCAGCCAACGAGGTTGTTGTGGACGCTTTCTTAAACGATCGTATTCGTTTCTTATCCATGAGTGATGTGATAGAGCAAACCATGCAATCTATACCTTTTATAGCCTCACCTACCTATGATGATTATGTAGCTACCGATGAAGAGGCCCGTCGTGTAGCACAAAGTAAATTACAAAAAATAAAATAATTAGTTAGATGGAGACAATTTTAATTCGTGCACTTCAGTTAGTATTGAGTCTTTCGTTGCTTGTATTTATACATGAGGGTGGACACTTTCTTTTTGCCAAAATGTTTAAGATTAGAGTAGAGAAATTTAGACTTTTCTTTGACCCATGGTTTACACTGTTTAAATACAAACCTAGAAACTCAGACACAGAGTACGGAATAGGTTGGTTACCCCTTGGTGGATATGTTAAGATTGCTGGAATGATCGATGAATCGATGGACAAAGAGCAGTTAAAACAAGCACCACAACCTTGGGAGTTTCGTTCTCGTCCCCCTTACCAACGCCTATTAGTGATGGTGGCCGGTGTTTTGTTTAACTTTTTGTTAGCCTTGTTTGTCTATTCCATGATATTGCTCAGCTGGGGCGATAAATATATCCCTCTGCAAAACATGTCACATGGTATGGAGTTCAATGAGCATGCAGAGAAAATTGGATTTAGAGATGGAGATATTCTTCTATCTGCCGATAGTGTAGCTTTTGAGCGCTTCGGTATAGATATGCTACGTACTATTGTGGATGCAAAAGAGGTGGTTGTATTGCGTGCTGGCGAGAAAAAAACGGTATATATGCCTGAGTTAAGTCTGTTAACTGTTACAAAAGAGGCGCATCCTTTTATATCGATACGTATTCCCGCCGTTGTAGATTCTGTATATGCTAATTCAGCTGCAGAAAGAGCCAATTTAAAGAAAGGCGATCGTCTAGTAGCTCTTTCTGGCAACAAGATTAACTCGTGGAATGAATTCAGAGCGCAATTGAAACAGATGAAGATGGATAAAAATGCTAGTAGATCCTTCGAATTATGTGTAGATCGTTCCGGACAAATGGATACCTTGCAAATGCAGGTGGACTCCACTTTTACTTTAGGTTGTTTACCCCAGTTTATGGATTACGAACCTCTAGTAACTACCTACACACTTTTCTCCTCAATCCCTGCCGGTGTAAAGATGGGTATTAACACCTTAAAATCGTATGTAAACGATATGAAGTATGTCTTTAGTAAAGAGGGGGCAGATAGTTTAGGTGGATTTGGTACCATTGCTAGCATTTTTCCTGCACAATGGGATTGGTATCGTTTTTGGTCGATGACCGCTTTTCTCTCTATCGTATTAGCTTTTATGAACATATTACCTATTCCCGCTTTAGATGGTGGACACATCTTTTTCTTGTTGATAGAGATGATTACTCGCCGTACACTTAGTGAAAAGTTTATGGAATATGCACAGATGGCAGGTATGATACTGTTGTTTGGCTTACTTATTTGGGCTAACTTAAATGATGTATTGCGACTCTTCTAAGCGATTACATAGAATAAAAGACGGGCATATCTACAGAGTAGATATGCCCGTCTTTTTTGTTGTAAGCTATTTGTTTTAGTCCTTTTGTTATGCGTACGTTGATCAACTAGCTTTTGTTTTTTGTTATTACTCTATCAGATATTTCTTGATGAGGCTGTAAAGTGCTCCACTTTTAGTACTACAGAAAAAACATACCTATCTTTTACCGGAAAAACTACCTATGTTTTCGATCAAAAGATAGATAGTTTTGGCTGCAAATACAGCACCATTTTACTCTAAATATAGCTATATATGAAGTAAAGAGGTGCTGTATTTTGAGCGAGATAAGATATA
>JAQWAN010000190.1 GCA_028707655.1 Bacteroidaceae bacterium | reverse complement strand
GTAGAGTATGCACATAAATTTGATGTATCTGTAGAGGGTGAATTAGGTGTGTTAGCTGGTGTAGAAGATGATGTTGTTGCAGAACACCACACTTATACTAAACCAGAAGAGGTAGCAGATTTTGTGAAAAAAACAGGTTGCGATAGTTTAGCTATCTCTATCGGTACTTCACATGGTGCTTACAAATTTACACCAGAACAATGTACAAGAGATGCAGAAGGAAATCTTGTTCCTCCTCCATTGGCTATGGATGTTCTAGAGGGTTGTCAAAAAATGATCCCTGGATTCCCAATCGTTCTTCATGGTTCATCTTCTGTTCCTCAGGAGGAAGTAGCTACTATCAATAAATATGGTGGTGACTTGAAAGCTGCAATTGGTATCCCAGAACCTTGGTTGCGTGAAGCTGCTAAATCTGCAGTTTGTAAAATCAATATCGACTCAGATAGCCGTTTAGCTATGACTGCTGCAGTAAGAGAAGTTTTTGCAAAACAACCATCTGAGTTTGACCCACGTAAATATTTAGGTCCTGCTCGTGAAAACATGAAAAAACTTTACAAACATAAAATTATTGAAGTTTTAGGTTCTGACAATAAGTTATAAAAATAGCTCGTACGTATAAACGTACCGACTAAGATAATGAAAAGGCATGCTTGATAAAAGCATGCCTTTTTTATGTTTATTATTTTTTCTCTGTATTATTTATTACATTTGGCAATCTTTATAACGAATACTATGGATAAAACGGAATATGAAGAGCTGCTAGCTCTTGTAAAACAGCAGATGGTACCAGCAATGGGGTGTACAGAACCTATTGCTGTTGCGTTGGCTGCTGCAAAAATGAGAACTGTTTTAGAACAGGAGCCCGAACAAATAACGGTTTCTCTAAGTGCAAATATCGTAAAGAATGCTATGGGGGTAGGTATCCCTGGAACAGGAATGGTTGGTCTTCCTATTGCCATTGCTTTGGGTGTGCTCATTGGTAAATCCGAAGCGATGCTCGAGGTGCTTGAGGATTGTGACCAAGCAGCAGTAATAAAGGGAAAAGAGATGATCAATGCCAATCGTATCTCTATTTCGCTCAAGGAAGATGTGGCCGATAAACTTTATATAGAGGTGGAAGGATTTTCCGGCACGCAAAAAGCCAAGGTTATTATTCAGGGTAAACATACCAATTTTGTTTATTTATCGCGCAATGAAACGGTTTTATTGGATAGATTACAACCCTCTGCTCTTGTCTCGAGTACTAAAACGCATAATTTATCGCTAAGGAAAGTTTATGATTTTTCTACAACAGCTCCCTTTGCGGATATCTCTTTTATCTTAGAAGCTGGTCGATTAAACAAAGAAGCGGCAGAATTATCCTTGAAACAAGATTACGGACACTCTCTAGGAAGAACCTTGCAGGGAAAAAGAGAGGAAGAGATTATGGGAAAGTCGATCTTTGCAGATATACTTTCGTATACATCCGCAGCTTGTGATGCGCGAATGGCGGGTGCTAAGATACCCATTATGAGTAATTCAGGAAGTGGTAATCAGGGTATTGCTACTACCATTCCGATTGTTATTTATGCAGAGAGAATAGGGGCCTCGCAGGAGCAATTGGCTCGTGCTTTACTGTTAAGTAGTTTGACTGCTATTTATATTAAACAGAGTTTAGATAGTTTGTCAGCTTTATGTGGCTGTGTTGTTGCTGCTACCGGTTCAAGTTGTGGTATTACCTATTTAATGGGTGGCGATTACCTAAAAGTAACCTATGCAGTGAAGAATATGATTGCAAATTTAACGGGTATTATTTGTGATGGAGCAAAGCCAAGCTGTTCTTTAAAATTATCGAGTGGTGTATCTACTGCTGTTTTATCTGCTATGCTAGCTATGGAGGGTAAAAGTGTTTCCTCCACAGAGGGTATTATAGACGAGGATGTAGATAAATCCATCCGAAATCTAACTGACATTGGATCAAAAGCGATGAACGAGACCGATAAAATGATATTAGATATTATGGTGCATAAGCAATCGTAGCTTTTGCTGCATAAGAAATGAGAAAAGGCGGTTATAGATAATGTTATCTATATCCGCCTTTTTTATAGTTGTGTGTTCATCAACCGCTTTGCAGTGTGCAGAATTAACGAATGAAAAGCAATTCTCTATATTTAGGTAGGGTCCACATCTCATCATCGACAATTAATTCTAATTTATCAATATGATAACGGATCTCCTCTAATTTAGGTGCAATCGTATCGTGGTATGCAATTGCTTTTGTTCTTTCGCAGGTAATCTTATTTGCTACCTTTCTTGCGTTAATCATTTGCTCAACATGCTCAGCAATGAACATGGTATGTTTACCAATAGCTTCAATGATTTCCAAGTTTTTGCTAGACAAATGTTTTGCCTTTTCCTCATCGAACAATGTTTTTAGTCGATACACATTATTGATGATTCTAGATTGATATTCTGTGGCTACTGGTACGATATGATTAATAGCAAGATCTCCTAATACACGTGCCTCAATTTGAATCTTTTTGGTATAGATCTCCCATTTTACCTCATTACGAGCTTCTAGCTCTTTACGGCTGAAGACCCCTGTTGATTCAAACATCTTGATGCTACTCTCCGAGAGATAACTGTCAAAGATAACTGGACAACTAGTCTCACAGTCTAGTCCACGTTTTTGAGCTTCTACTTTCCATTCGTCAGCATAACCATTTCCATCAAAACGGATAGGCTTACTCTCTGTGATATAACTTCTTACCACACTAAGGATGGCAGATAGTTTAGTAGCACCCTCGTTGATTAGTTTATCTACATCCGTTTTGAATCGGGTTAATTGTTCCGCTACCGCAGCATTAAGCGCTATCAAGCCAGATGCACAGTTCGCTTCCGATCCAACAGCTCTAAACTCAAAACGATTTCCAGTAAAGGCAAAAGGAGAAGTACGATTTCGATCTGTATTATCTATTAATAATTCAGGTATTTGCGGAAGGTCCATTTTCATACCCTGCTTGCCAGCAATACTGATTAGTTCATCCATTGTTGTTGTTTCTAGATGATCCAAAACCTTTGTCAGTTGCTTCCCTAGGAATGTAGAGATAATAGCTGGAGGAGCCTCGTTGCCACCTAAGCGGTGTGCATTTGTAGCAGACATGATGCTTGCTTTAAGTAATCCGTTATGGTGATATACCGCCATTAAGGTGTTTACAACAAATGTAACAAAGCGTAAATTATCTTCCGATGTTTTTCCGGGTGACATTAACTGTATACCTGTGTTTGTTCCAAGTGACCAGTTATTGTGTTTACCAGAACCATTAATACCCTTAAAAGGTTTCTCGTGGAGTAATATTCTAAATCCATGTTTACGACATACTCTACGCATTAGCGACATCATGAGCATGTTGTGGTCAACAGATAGATTACACTCTTCAAAGATAGGAGCTAACTCAAATTGATTAGGAGCTACCTCATTATGTCTTGTTTTACAGGGGATTCCAAGTTTTAAAGCCTCAATTTCTAGTTCTTTCATAAAGGCCGCAACACGCGATGGGATGGCTCCAAAATAATGGTCCTCTAATTGTTGATTTTTAGAAGACTCATGTCCCATCAATGTTCTACCCGTAAGTAGTAGGTCTGGACGAGCGGCGTATAAGCCTTCGTCTACTAAGAAATATTCTTGCTCCCAACCCAGGTTGGTGTGAATTTTACTAACCTCAGGATTAAAGTAGTGACAAACATCTAGAGCAGCCTTATTTAGCGTACGCAACGATTTAAGTAGAGGTGCTTTATAATCTAAAGATTCACTTGTGTAGGCTATAAAAATAGTAGGAATACATAGGGTGTCATCTACCACAAAAGCAGGAGATGATGGATCCCAAGCACTATATCCTCTAGCCTCAAATGTGTTACGAATACCACCATTAGGAAAAGAAGAAGCATCTGGCTCCTGTTGTACCAACAGTTTTCCAGAGAATTTTTCCATCATTCCACCCTTTCCATTATGCTCCACAAAAGCATCATGTTTCTCGGCTGTGCCCTCTGTAAGAGGATGGAACCAATGGGTGTAATGTGTAGCTCCAAGAGTGGTAGCCCATTCTTTCATGCCTTTAGCAACTTCATCTGCAATATCTCTATTCAATGGAGCTGCGTTGTCTATATCATCTCTTAATTTTGCATAGGTTTCACTAGATAGATATTTAAACATCATACTTCTATTGAAAACATACTTCCCAAAATATTCAGAAGGTCTTTCTGTTGGAGAAA
>JAQWAN010000189.1 GCA_028707655.1 Bacteroidaceae bacterium | reverse complement strand
GTAAACAACCGAAAAAGATGGCTTAAGAAATGGTCAACTACACACTTATGGGGTAACTAGGAGAATAGACGGCTATTGGCAAAGTGTGCTTTTTTAAAGAATAGGGCACAAAAACGATGCAGGATGTTTGCTCATTTCAATATTTATTACCACCTTGCTACTACAATGGAAGATAGGCCCAATGGATATAAACTTAACAATGGTCTCTTAATATAGGAAACGATGAAAACACGCATTATAACAATCAGTCGCGAATATGGCAGTGGAGGTATAGAAATTGCAAAAAAGGTGGCAGCTAAACTTCAACTCCAGTTTTACGATAAGGCTTTGGTGGCAGAAATTGCTAAACAGACAGGTTTTGATCGTAATTTTATTGAGGAAAACGGGGAGTATTCTCCGGCTAGAAGCAAATATTTTTTCAACCTATCACAAACAGAAATGGCCTCTACGGGCACGCTCTCTATCTACGACCAGATCTATATCTTCCAACATAATATTATTACTGAATTAGCTGAAAAAGGAGATTGTGTGATTGTGGGACGATGTGCCGACTATATCCTTAAAGACCGCAAAGACTGCTTACATATCTTTATCCACTCTGCTATTGCACAACGTGCTAAACGTATCACCGAAGAGTACAAGATAGTGTGTGAACATCCAGAAGAATGGCTAAAAGAAAAAGATGAAAAGAGACAACTTTACTACAAGAACTACACCGATAGAATCTGGGGCGTTTGTAGCAACTATCATCTCACATTGGCTAGTGATAAGTTAGGCATTGAGAACTGTGTAGATACCATTGTTAATCTCTATCGCTCTATTGGATAGACCTAAAAGAGGAAAGAAGGAAGGAAAAACCACTTATTGGTAAAAACCACTATCATTTTTAGCCTTCAGATAGGCATAGATAGCTTCTTGCGCACGCACTGGTGTGCTTTGGGCTGCTGTTTTGTATTTATTATTTAGATGTTCATCTACCCAACAGGCTTTTTGATTATCTTGTAGTTGGATTTGTAACAACTGCACAATTTCTTGCTGCACATCGGTGTCTAAGATTGGAGTAACAACCTCAATACGTCGATACAGATTGCGTTTCATCCAATCGGCCGACCCAATATAGATTTTAGGTGCACCATCGTTCCCAAAATAATAGACACGAGCATGTTCTAGAAAATGATCGACAATACGGGTGATGCGTATATTTTTACTATAAGACTGGTTGGGACGTAAACAGCAGATACCACGCACAATCAAATCGATCTCTACACCTGCCTGACTTGCTCGATAGAGCTCATCTATCATGGAGGGGTCTTGCAGAGAGTTTAGCTTTAAAAGGATACGCCCTTTCTTACCGCTCTGTGCTAACATCATCTCGTGATGAATCAAGAGATGCAAATTATCTAAGAGGTTAAACTGTGCTACTAAAAGGGTGGAAAAGGTGGGGTTCTTATTCTTCCGCTCTAGATGTAAAAAGAGCTCTTGCAAATCGTTTACAATCCCTTTATTAGAGGTTAACAAGCCTACATCAGAATAGAGCTTGGCGGTTTCTTCATTAAAATTGCCGGTTCCAACATAGGCATAACTCTTCATCTGTTTACCTAATGTGTCGCGACGAACAATAAGTGCCACCTTTGCATGTACCTTCAAACCGGGTATGCTATACTGAATGTTGATGCCCGAACCACGCATCAGCTCGGAGGTGATCAGATTGTTCTCCTCATCAAAACGGGCCTTGAGCTCTACAAACACAGTTACTTTTTTGCCCTGCTGAGCAGCTGCTATCAGGGTGTTAATAACAACTGAATTTTCGGCTACACGATATTGTGTCATCTTTATCTCCGAAGTAAAGGGGTCGTGAATGGCTTCGTATAAGAGATGAATAAGATGCTCAAAGGAGTGATAAGGAAAATGCAGCGATAGGTCTTTATGCGCAATATAATTGGTGATAGATTGTCGGTTGTTTAATCCTTTTAACCGCATTGGCAAACGGGGTTCCTGTTTGGGTAAACGATTGGCTACATTGGGGAGTTTACTGAAATCTTTTAGCGAAAGATGCTCCATTCGTGGTGTCATTACACCTGCTGGCAAACGAAAGGTGTCACACAGATACTGTAGAAAATCGGTAGGGATACGTTTATCGAACACAAACTGTGATACGTCGCCTAATTTACGCTTCTTTACCTTTTTACGAATCTCATCTACAATAGAGGAGTTGGAATTTAGATCTTCATAAAAGATGTCGGCATCACGCGTGAGCTTTACGGTATAGCAGGAGTCGTAGGTATAGGAGGGAAATAGTTCGTTAAGATTGGCTTTGATAAGGTCTTCTAGAAACATGAGATAGTTCATCCCCTCGTGTGCGGGCAATTCTATGAAACGGGGTACTTTATCATAGGGCAGTTTAATGACATAATAATCGTACACACGCTCTCCGCTCTCCGCTGTTTGATAAAGTCGCACGGCTAAATAGATGCGGTTGTTACGCAAAAAACTCATTACCCTTGTATGGTCTATTAAAACGGGTTGCAAAAAGGGAAAGACTTCTTCCCAAAAGAACTTATGAACAAAAGCGGCATGAAAAGGTAATACTTGATGCGTAGGATAGAGAAAAAGACCCTGTTTTTTCATTAATGGGTAAATTTTCTCTTGCAAAATGCGCGATTGTTCTAACAGTTGTTGGTGAACAACCTGGTTAATCTCTTTCACCAAATCGGCTGCTGCTTGTATCCGCTCCGCTGTATGTTTTTGATGGGTTACAATAGCCATATGGTCGGCCACGCGCACCTCATAAAACTCCTCCAAATTAGAAGAATATATAGCTATAAATCGAATACGGTCTAACAGGGGCAACCGATCATCATCTGCCTCCATCAGCACTCTAAAGTTAAAAGAGAGCCAACTTATATCGCGGTTAAAATAATCGTATGGTGTTTCCATGATAAATTATCAGATTTACTATATTCTAAAGCGTAAATATAGTATTTTTGCAACAAAAGGATAGCATCAATAGCAAAAAATGAAAAAAATAGGACTACTTTCTGACACACATTCTTACTGGGACGAGCGATATGCACTGCATTTCAAAGATTGTGATGAGATATGGCATGCGGGAGATATTGGCTGCCTAGATATAGTTAAAAAACTAACAGCAATAGCACCACTCCGTGCGGTATATGGCAATATTGATGGACAGGAGATCCGACAAGTCTATCCGCAGATAAACCGTTTTACACTAGAGGGTGCAGAGGTACTGATTAAACATATTGGAGGGTATCCTGGCAAATACGACCCCTCTATTGCGGGCTCACTATTGGCACGCCCACCAAAACTATTTATCAGTGGACACTCCCACATCTTAAAGGTTAAATTTGACCGGACACTTAACATGCTACACATCAACCCTGGAGCAGCGGGCATCAGTGGCTTTCACCGTGTTCGTACCTTGGTACGTTTTACCATAGACAATGGCAATTTTGGCGATCTAGAGGTGATTGAATTATCCGAAGAGGAAAAGAAGAAATAGGTAAAGATAAAAAAAAGAGAGGACGCTAGATGTACTAGTGTCCTCTCTTTTTTTTATTGCTATAGCTCAGTACCTATTCTTTAGGTACTAAATAGCTTATAAAATCGTTCATCTGCAATTGTGTAACAAAAGTAGAGACACGATATTCATAGTTCTCTTGGTGCTCAAAATGGTCGGCTAATAGGTCAACGATATCTTGTACACTTCTTTTCCCATCTATCAGGTCCCATACCGCTGTGCCATGTATATCTAAATCGATATGCAGCTCTTTGGATTTATGTTTTGGTACAAACCAACGTTGCATAAAAGCATTCTTAAAGCGGGGAAAAGCGATCACCGATAGCTCTCCCTTTTTCTCTGTATGAATATGTTCGTTGATGCAGGGTACTACATCGAACAAGTTAATTTGTTTTTTCTTTTTCTTCATGCAGAACACTATTTAGTGCTGTTTGCTTTTTTCAAAGGTACCATTACAAAGAAATAACCCAATACCACAATAATGGCTAAGCCTAATAAATAGCTAGGTTGTGTTATACCAAGTAGATCGGAGAAGAATACATTAAACATGGCAAAGATAGCAACTACAAGTCCCATAAGCGCTTCACCAGCAATCAGACCAGAAGCTAATAGAACACCTGTGTTATCCGATACTGCCATTTGATTCTCATTATATTTTCTACGAGCGGTATACATATCTAAGATACCTTTAATCAGTCCACCAACAAAGATAGCAAACACAGTACTGAAAGGAAGATACAT
>JAQWAN010000012.1 GCA_028707655.1 Bacteroidaceae bacterium | reverse complement strand
GACGCTCTTCCGATCTATTCTTGGTCATAACTTATTATTGGCTTCCCTGGGTGTCTTTATCCTATGGTTTGCATGGTTTGGATTTAATACAGGCTCTCAGTTAGCTGCAGATGGAGCCGTAAATGCCTCTGCTATTGCACATGTCTTTCTCACCACAAATATTAGTGCTGCAGTTGGTGGTTTAGCTGCACTATTCATCTCTGGGATGAAACATGGTAAATTCTCTCTTTCCTTAACCTTAAATGGTGTATTGGCAGGATTAGTTGGCGTTACTGCTGGATGTGATGTAGTTAGTCCGCTAGGAGCTGCTACAATAGGTCTTGTATGTGGAACGGTAATGATTTTCTCCGTTGAATTTATTGATAAGGTATTAAAGATTGATGATCCTGTGGGAGCTTCATCGGTACACGGGGTTTGTGGATTTATTGGAACAATATTCACTGGATTACTTGCAACGGAAGATGGTTTGTTTTACTCAGGGCATTGGGGCTTGTTGGCTGTACAATGTATAGGTGCATGTACTATTGCCGTTTGGGCCTTAGGAAGTGGCTTTGTTATCTTCAAGGGACTGGATAAACTAGATGGTTTGCGTGTTTCTAAACGTATTGAAGAGGAGGGATTGGATATTTATGAACATGGTGAAACGGCGTACAACTAGTAATCTATTTGCAGGAGTAAAGAAAATAAAACGAGAGGTTGTTTTAGCATAAAACAACCTCTCGTTTATAATGAATAGGGTGATTAATCCTCTAAGAAGGTGTTAAGGATACTAGTTCCACCACCTTTTCTGCTATTACCACCCATTGGTGCTAATTTTTGAATCAATTTTCCAATAGGCATTGATTGTAACCATATCTTACCGGTGCCACTTAATGTAGCTAAAAACATGCCTTCTCCACCAAAGACCATCGATTTTAAACCTCCTGCACGCTCAATGCTGTAGTTTATACTTGGTTGAAAGGCTACAATACATCCTGTGTCTATGCGGATGGTCTCGTTGTTAAGCTCTTTTTCGATAACCGTTCCACCGGCATGAATAAATGCTTTACCATCTCCCTCTAATTTTTGAAGGATAAATCCCTCGCCACCAAAGAAGCCAGAGCCTATTTTCTTATGAAATTGCATACTTATTTTGGTACCCAATGCTGCACATAAAAAGGCATCTCGCTGTACAATAATAGAATGGCCTAGTTCAGAGAGTTGAAGTGGAACGATGGTGCCTGGATAGGGTGCAGAAAAAGCAACCTGACTTTTACCAACGCCACGGTGCGTAAAATGTGTTAAGAAGATAGACTCTCCACTGATGGCACGAGATGCAGCAGAAAAGAGTTTACCAAACATGCCTTTATCGGGTTCTGAACCATCACCCATCTTAGCTTCAAATTCAATGCCCTCTTTCATATAAAGCATGGCACCTGCTTCTGCAATAACAGTCTCCTGTGGATCGAGTTCAATCTCAACAAATTGAATGTCGTGTCCTTTTATCTCATAATCAATTTCGTGTGATTTCATGCGGTTGTTCTTTAAATTAGATACGTTGTAAAAATTTCTCTCTGTTCACAATATAGCGTATATGTGTAGCCTCTCCAATAATAGCATCGTTAGCGTTTGCTACTACCTGGAACGTTAACTTCTTATTATCTACGGCAATGAGCTTCGCTGTTGCTTTTATCGCAGAGCCTATTGCTGATGCTTTACTATGTGTGCTGTTTATGGCTATTCCTACTGTTGTGTCTGCTTGGTCAAGATGAGCGGCTACACTCATCATAGCTGCGTTCTCCATTAGGGCTGTCATGGCTGGTGTTGCAAAAACGGGTAAATCGCCTGAACCGATTGCTAAAGCAGTATTACTGTTGGTTACTTCTGTTGTACTGGTATATGTTAATCCTATTTCAATCATAATTTTGTATAATGGTTTAAACAAAGGTACAAATTATTTTAAGGTAGGAATAATCTCTCCTTTAAAATATAGTTTTTTAGATTTATAGGCTGCATACTCTAGTAGATGATACACTTTTAGTATATTTGCAACAAGATGATTGGCTGCAAGAAGTGGAACAAGTAAAAATAAGCGAATAGTTAGAAATAGAAGAGAATGATAAATAGATCACTAAAAAGAGGTAAAGGTAGGATGACAACTTATGTAGGGTTGTTCTTTTTACTGTTTCTTGTGGGGTGTGGAGAAGACCGCACCTACGAATATTATGCCATTACAGTAAATGACCGATGGATAGATACACAAATGAGGAATATCTATCTATGGGCAGAAGATATTCCAAAGGAATCTAGCTTAGATTATTTTGACGATAGAATTTCTTTCTTTCAGTCGTTACTCTCTACAACGTGTTTGAATGGAAAAGGAGACACTTATTCATTTGCCGATACGCTCAATAGTGTTACGAATGAACTGACTCCCGAATTAACCTATGGTTTTGACTTTATTTCTTATACACCAACAGCTTCTCCTAATCAACGTATGGCAAGGGTCTCTTTTGTAGCACATAACTCTCCTGCAGAAGAAGCTGGACTGAAACGTGGCGATTGGATTACTACTGTTGATGGAGAAAATTTAAGTTCTTCTAATCTTTCCTCTTTATATAACGGAGAGGGGATAACAGTAACTACTTCTACCATGAAAGTGAATGCGGATGGGGATACGGAATTTACTACGGTGGGAGAACACACACTTGCTGCAGCTACTGAACCGGAACAAAATCCTCTTTTTAAATCGGCTGTATTTACAAAATGGAATAAAAAAATAGCCTACTTGGTATATACCCATTTTGAAACAGGTGTTTCTTACGATGCAGAAGATAAGACCTATACGGCGGCCTTGACAAGCGCAATGGCCGACTTTAAAGCTGCTGGTGTAACCGATTTTGTACTCGATTTAAGATATACAAATACGGGCTATTTGACGGTTGCTAATCAAATGGCAGGTCTACTTGCACCTGCTTCTGCTACGGGGCAGGTGTTTTGTACGCTAACCTACAATGCAACAATTAGTAACAAAAACAGCAGCTATCTTATCCGCGAAGGTGGGGCTGTTAGTGAAAATATTGACCTTTCGCATCTGTATATCCTGGTCTCTTCCGATACTGCAGCTGCCGCAGAGGCACTGATTAGCGGATTAGAACCCTATATGGAGGTTGTACTACTAGGTACAAAGACTAAAGGAGTGCCTGTGGCAACAACAACCATCACTAACCCCGATGATCCCTTGGTCTTGATTCATCCTGTGGTTGCTTATGTACATAACGCAACGGGAAAAGATGATTATATCGATGGCATTTCGCCTACTTATCTCTTAGATGAGACTCAGATAGCAGAGGCGTATTATTCGCTTGGAGATGAACAGGAGTACTTACTTCGAAATGCACTTTCGTTGATTACCGATGGTGTATTGATTGACACAGTAACGGCAACCTCTACTGCTGCCGCTTCTCCAGCCTTAACCCGTGTGTTTACATCGGGTAATGGGTCAGGGGTTAATGCTAAAATGTCTTTACAACGCAAGACAATAAAAGGTATACCGCTTGGTTATGAATAGTGGTGGTACTACAAATGGTTACTAATTTTAGTAAAGAAGAACTATTTTGAAAAAGAGAAAGCAATTTACATATGGTATACTTCTACTAATGGGGTTAACAAATTTGTTAACTTTGTTTTCTTCATGTGGTGAAGTGGCTTCTAGTTATGAAATTGCCTTAATCGATTCACTAAACACACTATCCTATTCCTACCGATATAAATCGATAGAGATTGCATCTAACAAGGCAAAAGCGGCATATGAAGCTGCACACTACTACAATAAAGGAAAGGCAGAGGCGTGTAATTTATTGGCCTATTATTCTTTTTTACAGATGGATTATGAAACGGCTGAACAATGCTATACTGAAGCGGCCGCTACTACGACGAATGAATTAGAGAAGTTAATTGCGGATATTGGATTGATGCAACTCTATCAACAAATAGGCCGGAATAAGCTTTATTATGACTATCGAAATGTAGCCAAGAAAAGGATGGACAGGATTAATGAAGATCGTTCTGTCTTTATGGATGCACATTCAAAAGAGCGATTGCATATTGCTATGCGTAATTTCATCTTTGTATCTGCTGATTATTATCACCAACTTCAACAACGAGAAAAAGCACTGATTAGTATTGCACCGATTGGTCTTCATCGTTATCTTATGGCGGATATGGATGGGAAAATCTACTATAATTATTTACTTGGAAAAAACGCTTTGTTTTTCGCTGATAACCCCTCACGTAGAGCGATGCTACGTTTTGACTACCTGTTTAAGGCACATCAGATGAGTGCTGAGATGGATTATTATTATATGCAGGCACAATCGCTCTTGCAGATTGCTTTATTAATTAATTCGTCGGTCTATACGCAACAGCTCTTAACAAAACGAGCCATCCAATTGGCGGAGCTAGTGCCTGGTGAGAGTTCCTCTTCTACTCCTTATCGTTTGGCTAAACGTGCGATGGAGCTCCTAAAATTATATGATTCTCATTACCCTAAGGCTTTTCCATACACGGTTTTAGCAAACACGTTAAATAGAGATGGAGATTACACAGCTGCATTAGATACGTTAGAAGTAGCTCTTGAAACAATTAATAAACATCATGCTTGTTTCTATTTACAGGGAGATGCCACTTCATTGCTACGTACAGATGCTCCTTCTGACACCGTTTATACCGAGCTAAAATGGATTAGTAACCCACAAGTAAAAACTTATCCTGCTTGTATGGCAGCTATTCGGGAAGAACTTAGTGTTTCTTATGCTGGGCTTTTTATGAAACCTGAATCAGATTATAATAGGAATGTATACTTAGATATACTCGATTATACGCGACAAGACAGAGAATGGGAGGGACGCTATGAGTCTTTGCAAAGGGAATCGGACCAATTAAGTTTATTCCTATTACTGGTGATTGTATCCATCGTCTTATTGGTTCTTATACTGGGCTGGTTTGCTCGACGATGGCGGAAAAAGAATAGCGATAATATTGTACGCTTACAGAGTATATTAATGGCGTGTAAAAAAACGATCACGGCCATTCCTGCAACGGCAGATACCACTGCTGGCATGATGGAGGGACTTTTGGTGGCTGTTTTTCCTAATCTGAAGGAGCTTTTTGCTGTTTCTTGTTGTCAACTCTCATTTGTGGTTCGTGGTGAAGAGGAGATGGAGCAGGTGACCTATCCACTACATGCGGAGATAGGTGGAAAAACGGTGACGGATTTTTATCTATATACCCCCGAACAGACGGGGGAGATTGGTTGCCTAAAGCTATATACGGAGGGTCCATTAAACAGAGTGGATAGGGCTTTGGCTAGTGTGGTGTTGCCCTATATCAGCTGGATTATGGTCAATGGGTCTACACTATTACAGTTGGGCGATGAGCAGCGGATTATCGAGGAACAGTTTTATATTTCACAACAACATATAAGTACGAGTAAGCAGAAAAATATCGATAAGAAAGCTTGTATGTCTATCGTTATGGGTATTCACCCTTTGATTGACCGTATTTATCATGAGGTAACAAAGGTAAGACCAGGGATAACCAAGTTGTCTAAACCAGTTATTCAGGAGAAATATGCATATATGGAGGAGCTGATTGATCAAATTAATACGTATAACGATATATTAGCTGTTTGGATAAAGATGAAACAGGGTAGTGTTGATTTACATATCGATTCTTTTGCCCTACAAGAGCTCTTTAAGGTGGCTACTAAAAGTGGTAGAACATTTGCACTGAAACAACAAACGTTAAAGGTGGAACCTACTACTGCAATGGTTAAGGCCGATAAGGCTTTAACGCTGTTTATGATTAATACTTTGCTGGAGAATGCTCGAAAATATACCCCGAATGGTGGATTGGTTACTTTATCTGCTACAACAACAGCCGACTATGTTGAGATTGCAATTGAAGATAATGGCATAGGGCTATCCGCAGCAGATAGGGAGAGTATTGTAAGTGGAAAGATGTATGATGCAAAACGAATAGGGGTCTTAGAGGCTGCAGATAAGGAAACGTTACTGCTTAATAAAGGGTCTGGATTTGGCTTACTCAATTGTAGAGATATTATCCAGAAATATCAAAAGAGTAGTGCACTTTTTGCTGTAACTCGGTTTGATGTGACGAGCACCTTGGGAAAAGGAAGCCGTTTCTTTTTCCGCCTACCCAAAGGGGTTAGTAAATTAGTATTGGTACTATCTCTTTTATTCTCTTTTTCCTCTTGTCAATTGACATCGCTTAAAGAGCAGGAAAGTAAAACGGTTTGGAAAGCAGATTCGGTTTATAGGGAAGAAGCTAGAGCCAATTTAGAACGTAGAAACATAACACAGTATGCGGATAGTGCCTATTATTGCAATATTGAAGGGAGATACACTGCTGCTTTGGCCTTTGTGGATACAGGGTTGCAGTTACTTAATGCACACTGCAAACTATATACCAATTATACGCTACCGATGTTGCAACTCACATCTGGTAACCAGATAGCAGAACTAACGTGGTATGAAACAAATTTTCCCACTAATTACCCGCTTATTCTGGACCTCAGAAATGAAGCGGCAGTTGCTTCGTTAGCTCTTCACCGATGGGAACTCTATACTTATAATAATGAGGTGTATACTGCGCTCTATAAGTTAGTGAGCGAAGATAAATCACTAGAGACCTATTGCAAATATATAAGAAATACATCGAGTAATAAATTAGTGGCTATCTCCTTCTTTATTCTTTTATTTTTTCTGCTAATTGTGGCCTATTATATTTATCAATATAGATGGCAATTTGCTAATCGTTTACGTCTGGAACAGGTTCTTGATGTGAATCAGCAAATCTTTACCTCCTCTCTTACCACCTCTCAGGTGCCGAATGAATGGATGCATATCCCACAACAATTAGTGGATGAGGTTTTTGAGAGTTTTAATGAAATTATTACTATAGATGCTATTTGCATATCCATTAAAAGGGGTGTAGATGGGGGGTTGAAACATGCTGCTAATCCACGTGGCTTTGAAAAACAGTGGATAAAAGAGATAGAACAATGTTATACGGAACAAAAGATGGTCTATGCAAATGCTTCTCATGTGCTTTGTTTACCTTTATTAATAGATGGGGAACAACGCAAAGAGTGTATTGGTGTGTTAACTTTAAATCAACTGGATACCACGGAGGAGGAAAATAGTGCACTCTTTTCTGACCTTATTGCTCGTTTTATGGCTGTTGTGCTCTACCGGTCGGTTATTAAGATTGACTCTCAATATGACTCTATTGAGTTAGCACGTGATGAAGAGCGTAGAATCTCATGGGAGGATGAGTTGATTCATGTGCAAAATATGATACTGGATAATAGTTTATCCTCCATTAAACATGAAACAATCTATTATCCTAACCGGATGAAACAACTGATCCATCAACTGCAAAGCAATACAGAACAACAAGATGAATTAACGGATACGCTATACGATGTGGTGAGCTATTATAAAGAGGTGTTAATGCTACTTAGTCTACGAGCTAATAGGCAACTAGAAAAGGTCTATTTTAAGCGAGAACATTGCGAAGTAAATGCTCTTGTAAATTATATACAATCGCGCTTTGAGAAACGGAAGAAAAAGCAACAAATAGAGTTGCTGCTAACCATAAACAAGAACACGGATGGATATGTGCTTGGCGATGAGATTTTAATTCATTACCTGTTAGATAATCTATTACAAGAGGCGTTTTTATACAAAAAAGCAGGATGCTTGGAGCTTACAATAACTAAGGAAGAGGGTTTTATTCGTTTCTCTTTTACCGATAAAAGACGAGAAAAAACAGAAAAAGAGGTGCGTAATCTTTTTTATCCACAGTATGCTTTACTTACAACCGATAAGGGAGAGCGATTATTGGGTATCGAATTTTTAATCTGCAAACAGATTATCAGAGACCATGATGAATATTGTGGACAACGAGGATGCAGAATTAATGCAGAAATTGCACCACATGGTGGATATACAATATTCTTTACATTACCCATAACAACAAAATAACCGAAGAATATGAAGACAGAAAAATATAAAGTAATTATTGTTGAAGATGTTAAGCTGGAACTAAAGGGAACAGAAGAGATTTTTAGAAATGAGATTCCTGAAGTGGAAATTATTGGTACTGCAATGACGGAAACTGAGTTTTGGACATTAATGGGAGGGACTAAGCCCGACTTAATTCTTTTAGACCTAGGATTAGGAGGGTCTACCACCATAGGTGTAGATATCTGTAGAAAGCTCAAACAGAGTGATGCTACTGCTCGTGTTTTGATTTTCACTGGTGAAGTGCTTAATGAACGATTGTGGGTAGATGTTTTGGATGCTGGTGCAGATGGTATTATTTTAAAGACTGGAGAGCTCTTGACAAAAACAGATGTGATGTCGGTGCTCGATGGAAAAAGATGGGCTTTTAATACACCCATCTTAAAAATAATAATAGAACGCTTTAAACAGTCGGTTCGTATTGAGTCGAAACGACAAGAGGCAATCATTAATTATGATATTGATGAATACGATGAACGCTTCTTGCGCCATTTAGCGCTAGGCTACACGAAGGAGATGATTGCTAATCTAAAAGGGATGCCCTTTGGGGTAAAATCGCTAGAGAAGAAACAAAGTGATTTATGCAATCGTTTGTTTGACCCCAGTGAAAGAGGTGGTATAAATGCAACCAGATTGGTGGTACGTGCTTTTGAATTGCGTATTCTTGATTTGGATAACTTAGAGGCTGATGATGAATAGACGTTTGCAAATTCATCCTGCTACTTGCTATTTCTTGTTAATGGTGGTAGTTACTCTCCTTTCCTGGATTGGAAATATCTATGGATGGAGTGCTCTTGACCCCTCTACGGGGGAGATGGTGCAGGTAAAAAGTCTGATTTCTGCTAATTATATACGCCAGTTCTTACTGAATGTATATAGCGATTTTGCCAATTATTCATCAATTGGAATGGTGGTGATTTGTGTTTTTGCTATTGGGGTAGTAGAACACTCTGGCTTGATTAGAGCCATCATGCAACAACTATTTAAAGGAAATCCCTCTCAAAATTTTTGCATTACTACTGTAGTCTTAATGGGAATCATGTCAAATGTAATGAGTGATATGGGCTACATCTTACTTATGCCTATCGCTGTTGTTTTGTTTGAATCGGCTCGTATGCATCCTATTGCTGGCATCATTACAGCTTATTTATCCGTGGCGTGTGGGTTCAGTGCCAATCTGTTTTTGAGTACGTTAGATCCACTCTTAGCGGGAACAACACAAGAAGCGCTTACGATGAATGCTTCGGTGGTGGGGCATATTGGTCCGCTTTCTAATTTCTTTTTTATGTTTGTTTCTACCTTTCTCATTGCAGCTATTTTGTATGTAGTGGTGAGACGAGAGATTATCCCCAAGATTAATAAAAAATATGGCGTAACCTCTTCTTTTGCTACTAAAATGCTTTCTCGTAAAGAAAGAATTGCATTATATATAGCTTATGGAGTAGGAGCAATCTATTTTTTACTCATTCTTGTGATTACGTTTTCTCCCTGGGCTATTATAGATGGAGCGGCTGGATGGCTTTCCCATTCGCCTATTGTGACGGGAGCAGTGTTTGTTATCTCGATGGGACTTATACTAATGGGAGTGGTATATGGGGTCGTTATGGGGCGTTACCGGTCGGATGCTGAAGTGGTAGATGGATTGTCGCATCTAACTCGTTTTCTTGCGGTGTATCTGATTATTGCTTTTTTTGCAGCATGGATGTATATGGGATATAAATATTCGCAACTGGATCAATTTACAGTGCTTACATTGGCCGATAATTTTCATTTTCTTCCAGATAGTGGCTGGGCCAGTTTATTGCTATTTATTCTGCTTACAGCTGTTGCTAATATCTTTATGGTTTCTGCAACGTTAAAATGGCATTATTACTCGTTCGTGTTTGTGCCGCTATTTATTCATTTAGGTGTTTCACCCGATTGGACACAATGTGCCTATCGAATTGGTGATTCTTTAACCAATGCTTATTCTCCCTTTATGATTTATATGTCATTGTTGTTTGCTTATATGCAACAATACGATAATAAAGCTGGATTTGGTGTGTTCTTTAAACTTACTTGGCGTTTCTCCCTATATCTCCTATTGGCATGGGGACTGCTCTTCTCGGTTTGGTATATAGGGAATATCCCTTTAGGCTTTTAAGGTAAGAATCCGATATTTACGCCAATAACGACATTCTACAAAGGTTAAGGTGGAACAGTAACTTTACTTATGCAGAACTATTTTACCTATAAAATAAACGTTGTTACGGGTAAATCCAGTTGCATTATAAATAAAGAGGCTCCTTCGTAATATACGAAGGAGCCTCTTTGAGTGATCCCGGAGCGATTCGAACGCTCGACCCACGCCTTAGAAGGGCGTTGCTCTATCCAGCTGAGCTACGGAACCATTCTTGAATTCGGTTGCAAAGATATGGATTATAATTTAATCCGCAAGCCTTTATTGGATTATTTTTCTAATTATTTCAGAAAAAAAGAAAGAAAAAAGAAGGATTCTTTTTCCTAATTACGTTGTTTTATCTGTAATCAACAGATTTGCAAGTAGATAAATATGATGGGGTAGAGGGGAGGATAGTTATGGGGTAGACGCACTTTTTTTAGAAGAAAAGATAAATAGATAGAAAATGAATTGCAAATGGAGAGTAGAAGAGTATAAAAAGAGAGTATGTTACCCTATCGTAACACACTCTCTAGCATAATACGGTAAATTTGGATAAGACAGTCACTACTGTTTTTCCGTAAATGCAATGCACAGCTATAAGGAAAGACTGTGCGCTTAAAAATATTTATGATGAAAAACACAAGGGTTTAACAAACAAATTCACTGTTTTGTTTAAAATAAGTATGTTTATTTTAGGATTAAAATTCAATACCCCCTGATTAGGCTGTTTTTTTTAACGAAAGGTTGCTAATTTTAGCAAAAGTAATAATGAATTATTAGCTTCACCCTAGCTTTATTTTGTTTTTTTTACGGTAAATCACCTAATAGTATAAAGTTTTTTTTGTAATTTTGGCAACAGTACTGGAAAATGACAATTATAATAATACTAAACAATAATATCTATTCAACATGGAAAATAAGATTCAAGAGTTGACCGATAAAATCTATCGCGAAGGTGTGGAAAAGGGAAACCAAGAAGCACAACGATTGATGAATGAAACTCAGGAAAAAGCAGATGAAATGCTTGCAGAAGCACAAAAAAAGGCGGATGCCATAATTGCTGCTGCCAAAAAAGAAGCAAATGATTTGATGGATAACACCAAATCTGAGCTGCAATTGTTTGCAAACCAAAGCGTTAACGCGCTAAAATCTGAGGTTACTTCTTTGCTAACAAATGAAGTGGTGTCTAAATCTGTGAAAGATTTTACAACAGACAAAGATTTTCTGAATAAATTTATTGTTTCTTTGGCAGGCCAGTGGGCTGCAAATGAAGCGATTGTTGTTTCAACAGCAGATGCTAAGAACCTAACAGCTTACTTTGCTGCTAATGCAAAAGATCTTTTAGATAAAGGGGTGAAAATAGAACAAGTAAACGGCTTGAAAACACTGTTTACTATCTCACCAGCTGACGGATCGTATAAGATTAATTTTGGAGAGGCTGAATTTGAAAATTATTTCAAATCTTTCTTACGCCCTCAACTTATTAACATGCTATTCTAGATGTATACTAAAATGTATAGTAAAATATATAATACATACGCTACAAATAGTAAATACTATTGTTTGATTGCTAGTCTGCCAGAATTATCGCTAGATGATGGGAAGCTGACCTATACTGTGGGTAATTTCAAAAAAGAAATCTACCCCGAGCTATCAAACACGGATAAAAAATTGGTCGACCTGTTTTATCTTACCTATGACAATGAGAATCTATTGGCACTTTTGAAAAATAAAGATGCTGAGCTCCATCCATTGGGTAATTATACAAAAGAACAGTTTACTGATTTGATGCGTGCATTAAAGGACGGAGAGAAATTTAAATCTCCTATGCCTTCCTACTTTACCTCTTTTATCACTTACTACTGGCAATTAGAAGAGAGTGGAGATACCACTAGACCAGAGGATACCTTAGCTAGCTATTACTATGATTATGCAATGAGTTGTACAAATAAATTCGTTGCTACGTGGTTTGAACTTAATCTGAATATTAATAATATATTGGTAGCTCTTACTGCACGAAAACACAAAATGAATATAGCTAAGAATGTGGTTGGTAACTCTTCTGTATGTAAAGCAATAAGAGAATCATCTGCTAGAGATTTTGGACTTTCTGCTGACTTAGATTATTTTGATCAACTCGCACATATTAGCGATATGACTGAACTAATGGAGCGGGAAAAGAAAACAGATTTGCTTAAATGGAATTGGTTAGAAGAGGCTACCTTTTTTAATTACTTTACAATAGAAAGAATCATTGCTTTTCTTTTACGATTGAGTATGATTGAACGGTGGATCTCTTTAGATAAAGAAAAAGGGAGTGAATTATTCAGACAGATTATAGAGAAACTGAAGAATGATGTTCAAATACCAGAAGAATTCAGAAAATAAATAAAAAAATATATGGTAACGAAAGGAACTGTTAGTGGCGTTGTCGCCAACATGGTAACCCTAGCTGTAGATGGCCCCGTTTCTCAGGGCGAGATTTGTTACATCGAGACAGGTGGTGACAGATTAATGGCAGAGGTTATTAAAATAATAGGTGAAAATGTATTTGTGCAGGTGTTCGAAAGTACACGTGGACTTAGAATTGGAGCTAAGGCTGACTTTACAGGTCATATGCTCGAAGTTACATTAGGACCAGGTATGTTGTCTAAAAATTATGATGGACTTCAAAATGATTTAGATAAGATGACAGGGGTTTTCTTGAAACGTGGACAATATACTTATCCACTAGACAAGGAATCAAAATGGCATTTTATACCTTTAGCTAAAAAAGGAGATCAGGTGATTGCTTCAGATTGGTTAGGACAAGTAGAGGAGAATTTCCAACCTTTAAAAATCATGGTTCCTTTCCAATGCGAAGGTACCTATACCATCAAATCGCTGGCAAAAGAGGGAGACTACACAATTGAAGACACAATTGCTGTATTAACTGACAAAGATGGAAAAGACTTAGAGGTTAATATGATTCAAAAATGGCCCGTTAAAGTGGCCATGACGAATTATAAAAATAAACCAAGGCCTTATAAATTACTCGAAACAGGTGTTCGTGTTATTGATACATTAAGCCCTATTGTTGAAGGTGGTACAGGATTTATTCCTGGAGCGTTTGGAACAGGTAAAACGGTTCTTCAACATGCTATATCTAAACAAGCGGAAGCAGATATTGTTATTATTGCTGCTTGTGGTGAACGTGCTAATGAGGTGGTGGAGATTTTTACTGAGTTCCCAGAACTAGTGGATCCACATACTGGACGTATGCTTATGGAACGTACTATCATTATTGCTAACACCTCTAACATGCCGGTAGCTGCTCGTGAAGCCTCTGTTTATACAGCAATGACTATGGCTGAGTTTTATCGCTCTATGGGACTGAAAGTGTTACTCATGGCCGATTCAACTTCTCGTTGGGCACAAGCACTTCGTGAAATGTCTAACCGTATGGAGGAGTTGCCTGGACCAGATGCTTTCCCAATGGATATATCTTCTATCATCTCTAACTTCTACGGAAGAGCAGGTTCTGTTTCTCTTAACAATGATGAAACAGGAGCTATTACCTTTATTGGTACGGTATCACCAGCTGGTGGTAACTTGAAAGAGCCGGTTACAGAGAATACAAAAAAAGTAGCGCGCTGTTTTTATGCATTGGAGCAAGACCGTGCCGATAGAAAACGTTATCCTGCTGTAAACCCTATTGATTCCTATTCTAAATATTTAGAGTATCCCGAATTTGAGGAATATATCAAGGAACATATCAATGGAGAGTGGATTAACAAGGTACATGAGGTAAAGACTCGTTTATTAAGAGGTAAAGAGATTGCGGAACAGATTAATATTTTGGGAGATGATGGTGTTCCTGTTGAATATCATATTACTTTTTGGAAATCAGAATTAATTGACTTTGTTATTTTACAACAAAATGCATTTGATGCAATCGATGCTGTTACTCCACTAAAACGTCAAGAAGAAATTTTGAATTTAATAATTGATATTTGTCATACAGAATTCAAATTTGATGACTTCTTAAATGTAATGGATTACTTTAAGAAGATGATTAATATTTGTCAGCAAATGAACTATTCAGAATTTGGCTCAGACAAATATAAGGATTACAAAAAACAATTAGAATCACTCATTTCCGAAAGAAAGGTCGGATAATAATAATTGATATGGCAACAAAAGCGTTTCAAAAAATATATACAAAAATAAATCAAATCACTAAAGCTACTTGTTCGCTTAAAGCAACAGGTGTAGGTTACGATGAGTTAGCTACCGTAAACGGTAAATTAGCACAAGTCGTAAAGATGGTTGATGATGAGGTAACCTTACAGGTTTTTGAAGGAACAGGTGGTATTCCCACCAATGCAGAAGTGGTTTTCCTAGGACAAGCACCTACATTGAAAGTGAGCGAGCAACTCACTGGACGTTTCTTTAATGCATTTGGAAAGCCGATTGACGGTGGACCAGAAATTGAAGGAGAAGAAGTTGAGATTGGTGGTCCTTCAGTGAACCCAGTACGTCGTAAACAACCATCTGAGTTGATTGCTACAGGTATTGCTGGTATCGACTTAAATAACACATTGGTTTCGGGACAAAAAATCCCATTCTTTGCAGACCCTGACCAACCTTTTAATGAGGTAATGGCAAATGTGGCTCTACGTGCAAAGACCGATAAGATTATTCTTGGTGGTATGGGTATGACCAATGATGACTATTTATACTTCAAAAATGTGTTCTCTAATGCTGGGGCACTAGACCGTATTATCAGTTTTGTAAACACAACGGAGAATCCTCCTGTTGAGCGTTTATTAATTCCAGATATGGCCTTAACGTCTGCCGAATATTTTGCAGTAGAGAAGAATGAGAAAGTTCTCGTTTTATTAACGGATATGACCTCTTATGCTGATTCCTTGGCTATTGTATCCAATCGTATGGATCAGATTCCATCTAAAGATTCGATGCCAGGTTCTCTTTATTCCGATTTAGCTAAGATTTACGAAAAGGCTGTACAATTTCCAGCAGGTGGTTCTATCACCATTATCGCAGTAACCACTCTCTCGGGTGGAGATATTACAAATGCTGTACCAGATAACACGGGTTATATTACAGAGGGACAATTGTTCTTACGTAGAGATAGCGATATCGGTAAAGTTATTGTTGATCCATTCCGTTCATTATCACGTTTGAAACAATTAGTTAGTGGTAAGAAAACACGTAAAGACCATCCACAAGTAATGAATGCTGCGGTACGTTTATATGCTGATGCTGCAAATGCTAAGACTAAAATGGAGAATGGTTTCGACTTAACAAACTATGATGAGCGTACATTATCCTTTGCTAAAGATTATTCCAATCAACTCTTGGCAATTGATGTGAATCTTAATACAACAGAGATGCTTGATGTAACGTGGGGCTTATTTGCTAAATATTTCAAAGTTGAGGAAGTCAATATCAAAAAGGAACTATCCGATGAATTTTGGAAGAAATAATAGCTCAACTGTAATAAAACATATGATATGGCTATAAAATTTCAATATAATAAAACATCACATCAGCTGCTTGAAAAACAGTTGAAAGTACGTCTAAGAACCCTCCCGATTATTAAGAGTAAGGAGAGTGCTTTACGTGTGGAAGTGAAAAAATGCAAGGTTGAAGTAAAAACGCTTGAAGTAAGCCTCGAAAAGCAAATTCAAGCGTATGAAGCCATGTTCGCTCTTTGGAATGAGTTTGATAGCTCATTGATAAAAGTAAAAGATGTTCATTTAGGCATAAAGAAGATTGCAGGTGTGCGTGTTCCTCTATTAGAAGGTCTTGATTTTGAGATTAAACCATTTAGTCTATTTACTACTCCTAAATGGTTTTCTGATGGAATCCTTATCTTAAAGCAATTGGCACAAACAGCAATTGAGCGCGAATTTATGATGGCTAAATTGAACTTACTAGAACATGCACGTAAAAAGACCACGCAGAAAGTAAATCTTTTTGAAAAGGTTCAAATACCCGGATACGAAGATGCATTGCGGAAAATTAAACGTTTTATGGAGGATGAGGAAAACTTATCTAAATCTTCACAGAAAATCTTGAAATCTATTCAGGAGAAAAGAAAGGGGGATGAGGTATGATTAAATCAATGAAAAAATATACGTTCCTAATTTATCATAATGATTATGAGCGCTTTTTACTAAGTATTAGAGACTTAGGTGTTCTTCATATTGAAGAAAAGAAACTAGATGAAGTAGATTCACCTAGCTTGAAGAATGCATTGTCGCTAGCTGAACGTATTACCAATACACAACTCCTTTTATCTAAATATATTGATCCAGACCAAACTGCTACAGCAGTAGAAAAAGGATCTTTAGAACGTGGAAAAGAGGTAGTCGATCGTGTGGAACAAGTTCAAAAAGAAATAGAAAACATACAGCAACAGCTTCCAATTGTTCAAAAAGAGATAGATCAAGTGAACCCATGGGGTAATTTTGATTTCTCTTCGATTGAAAGACTTAAAGAAGCTGGCTATAAACTAGATTTCTTTATTTGTCCACAAAAAGATTTTGACGAATCGTGGAAAAAGCAATATGAGGTTGTTGTAGTAAATAAAGTAGGCGTAACTCTTTATTTTGTGATTGTTAGCAAAGTAGAAGAGGTTCTCCAACTAAATCTTGATGCTGTTCAATTAGGACAGAAATCATTGCACACACTTCAACTGGCAAAAAAGGCGTTAGAAGATAAAAAAATAGCCTTTGAAGCTGAACTTCAGAAAATGGCTAAAGAAGACAAGATATCTTTGGAACTTTATAAAAAGAAGAATTCCTCAGAACTAGAATTTTCACAAGTCATTTTAAGCGGAGAAAAGAAAGTAGAAAATAAATTAATCCTTTTAAAAGGATGGTTGCCTGTAGAACAAGAAGCAGCATTAAATATGTTCTTGGATAAAGAATGTTTGTATTACGATGCAGCATTACCAACTCCAGAAGATAATGTGCCTATTCAACTTAAGAACACCGCTTTTACTAAACTCTTTGAGCCAATCACTAAAATGTTCTCGTTGCCCAACTATACCGAATTAGACCCTACTCCTTTTTTAGCACCCTTCTTTATGCTATTCTTTGGATTGTGTATGGGTGATGGTGGTTATGGTATCTTAATTTTCTTAGCTAGCTGGTATTTTAAGAAGAGAGTATCCGACGATAAAAAGAGTCTCTGTCAACTAGGACAGTACTTAGGTATTATGACAATAGTAGTGGGTATCTTAACAGGATCTTTCTTTGGTACAGCTTTTGATTCAGTCACTTGGGGCTGGCTTGCAGGGGTAAAAGAATATTTTGTCACACAAAAAAACTATGGTGCCATGTTTGGTGGTTATCATCCATTAATGGTTTTTGCCATAGTAATTGGTGTTGTTCAGATTCTCTTTGGTATGTGCTTATCTGCAGCTAAGGTTACTAAACAGCATGGGTTTGCTTATGCAAAATCGATTATAGCATGGGTTGTTTTAATCATAACAGCCGTTGTTTATTTTGGTATGGACAAACTAGGTGTAGTAATACCCGAATTTGTGAATTACTTCTTTTACTTCATCTTTGCAGTAGCAGGGTGTTTCATTTATCTATTTAATACACCTGGCAAAAATATTATTGTAAACATTGCAACAGGGCTTTGGAATACATACAATATGGCAACAGGACTTTTAG
>JAQWAN010000011.1:1972-17962 GCA_028707655.1 Bacteroidaceae bacterium | reverse complement strand
CGCCACGCTGAAAATCTACTGTTTCACTACGTGAGTAGTTCTTAGGGGGATATAATTGGTCGCCATACCCATTGTTTACAATCATACGATAGGCATCTATTCCATGCGCAAAGAAATAGGTTTCTTGTTGGTTCTTACCAGTGGTAAAGATACCAAATGAGGGATCAACAGGTACCCATCCCACACCTTCAAAATAGACACGTACCCAATCGTGAATATTGGTATCACCAGGATGAAGCATTAAGCCACTTTGGAAATCGGCTGGAATGCCTAAGCAACGCGCTAAATCAATAAAAAGCAAACTTACTTGTCCACAATCGCCATGTTTATTAGCCAATACATAAGAGGGGATGTCAGTAAGCGTGGAATACTCACGTGCAGATGCCCAAGGAAAGGTATCACTTATCCACTTAAAGAGTAAATAGACCTGTTTCAAAGGGTTTTTCTCTGTACCTACTATTTGCTGAGAAAGACGTTTAATGGCAGGTGTAAACACGAGATGAGGTGCTCTCTGAGCGGTATATTTCTTATACAACGCAGTAGAACGACGATAGGGCTGTATCTCTTTAGGGGTTAAGGGGTGCCACTCTGCATAAGAGGTAAATTCTAGTACCTCTTTAAAAACAGTAGCACTGTCTTTTACCGCTTTTTTTTCTGTATACAGTGTAGAGTGCGTGGCCTCCTTATTAGCAATCTGAATGGATGGACCATTTAGCGAAAGCAGTTGTATGTTTCGTTGACGAGGTTCATCTCTTCTTGGATAGGGTAACCAACAACGGATAGTGGTACCATCGGGCACCACATTAGGATGTACAGACAACGTATAGGTAAGACGCATACGTACAGGTTCTACATAAATAGAGTCCGTTTTCAAGACATGTTGAATCACCTGTGGCACATGCGTTTGATCGACCAAAGTTGCTTGGCTTACCACTGCAGGATAGCGTTTTTCTTTACAACTCTTGGCAAAACTATCTATACGAAATAGATTAGGAGCAGCATTACGGAAATAACGTTTCTTTCCCTTTATCCAGCGATGCTCAAGTGCCTGTGTACGCTCCCACTCCTCTTGTTGAGCAGGGGTAAAATCAGGAATGTATTGCCGGATATAGGCCGTTACTTCTTTTTCTTCTTTTGTGAAATCAAGTGCTATACGTCGCTCTCGCTCTGCTTTTGATAGAGTGAGCGAGGGGTCAACCTTTTGCTGCACAGGAGAGCAGCTAACTAATAATCCAACGAATAGAAAGGCTTGAAAAATCCGCATTTGTCCTAAATTTAGTGATCAATGGATATTTAAACTCCGTTAAACGAGTTAACGGAGGAACAAGATGTATCTTACTTACAATTTGGTGAGACCTATACCTGGTAAATCGTTCAATGTGATAAATCCTTTTTTGACAACCATTCCTTTGAAAAGGTCATTGGCTATTAGGAGGTTACCATCTAAATCGGCAAAATCAACAGCAGGTGCCATTTGTGCAGCAGCAGAGACAGCACACGAGGTCTCCGTCATACAACCAATCATGATACGCATACCTAATGCACGTCCTAAGGTCATCATCTTCCAAGCCTCGTGCATACCCGTACATTTCATTAGTTTAATATTTAGACCACTATATACGCCATGCAATTTAGGGATATCGGATAAGCGCTGTAACGACTCATCGGCAAAAACAGGAAGGGGACTATGCTCGGTGAGCCAAGAAATATCTTTTATGCGCTTTTTGGGCATGGGTTGCTCTACCATAACAATACCTTGCTCTTTGAGCCAATGTATCATGTCTAAGGCCTGTTCTCTATCTTTCCATCCTTGATTAACATCCACCGCTAAAGGTACGTCGGTTACAGAACGAATGGCGCGAATCATCTCTTTATCGGTTCCACCACCTAGTTTCACTTTAAGAACATTGAACTGCCCTTTTACCTCACGTGTCTTCTCTTTTACCATCTCCTCTTTATCGATTCCAATGGTATAAGTTGTTGATATCTCTTTGTCTTTGTTGAGTCCCAATATTCGATGCCAAGGCTGTGCAAACAGCTTACCAACTAAATCGTGCAAAGCGATGTCAATAGCTGCCTTTGCTGGTGTACGACCGGGCATAATCTGGTCTACATAGCTCAAAATATCTTCTATGTAAAAGGGATTAGAGAATTGACCAAGGTCTACCTCTTTCAAAAAGGAGATGGTAGATTCAACTGTTTCGCCTAAATATGGCGGAAGGGAAGCTTCTCCATACCCTATCTCTCCCTCATACTCTATCTCTACTTGTACATCGGGAGTGGTTTTACGTGAAAAGGTAGCAACTGTAAATACGTGCTTTAATTGTAACTCATACGAATAAAATCGCAGTTTCATTTTACCTTTTCCTATACCTGTTTTACTGTTGATATTAAAGGGTAAAATGGAATCCAGTGCAAAAGCATTGTTTAATGCTAAGCCTGTTCCTACCGATGCTAAAGCTGCAGTGCGTAGAAACTGTCGTCTATTTTGCGTCATAAATTATTTTTTTTGGGGTGTAACAGCATAGTAAGGATTGGTGGTTATATTCTGAATGCCGGGTTGGCCAATATAATCTAATACACGGGTACTCCACAACAAACGATGAAGATTATACGCATCATATTTTGGATCGGCTGGGTCAAAGCTGCTCACAAACACATGACCTTGTGCATGGATAAAACGTTTATTGCCTAAATATAGGCCAACATGAATCACTCTTGCTTTTTTCTCTTTAGTGGCTTTTCTACCAAAGAAAAGTAAATCTCCTGGTTTGAGGTTAGAGAAATCACTCTTTATATCTAAGTGCTCACCCACATAAGCCATCTGCGAAGCATCACGTGGAAGTATAATACCATGTAAAAAGAAGGCTGTTTTCACAAATCCACTACAATCTACCGATTTAGTAGAAGTACCTCCCCACAAATAGGGAACCCCCATAAGAGAGTGAGCTGTTTCAATAATACTACTAGCGGTTTGTTTCAACGTGCTTTTCCAATCCTCTTCTAATAGAGCATCTACAAAAGAAACATAGGCTACTTTATGGTCGGGATAGGCCACTTTATAATACCCCTTCTCTTTACCGAGAAAACGTAAACGGTTTCCAGCAACTAAATCGGTTACACGAGCAGAAAGTGCAGTGGGTGCTTCGTGAGAGAAAGCATACGTAGACATAACTACTACTTTCTTTGCAGCGTTCCAATCGTCTAACTCACTTTTGGTCATGGGCACAATACTTGAACGATGGGTCCATCCTAAATAACCATCTGGAGTCTGAATGCGGTACCAACCATCTTTTTGGTAAATCTTAATGGGTTGACCGAGCAGTGCTTGTGTTAATGTTTCACTTGAATAACTAGGTGCAGCACGCATCGTTATAACCGATAGATTCACCACGCCATACTTCTTTTCTAAAGCTATAGATGGCAATATCTCCACGTTGTTTACAACGGTATAGTCTTCGTTTTCCAACAGGTCATTTAACACAACCAAAAGAGGAGGAGTAGAAGTATACCCGGTTAATGTTACTGTAGATCCATCTATAGTAGAGTGGATATCACAAATAGCTACTCGCGTATCTGGTACAAAAGCCTTCGATGCATTTTGAATAAGTTCATTCACTTTTTGCTGTTGGTCTGGCGATGCAGTACAAGAAAACAGCAATATGAGTAACAGCGAAAAAATAAGCGTTTTTTTCATTGAAATAGTATTAATGGATGACTAGCAAATGTAACATTTTTTACTCTGTTATACGATATTTAAACTATTATTTATCCTTTATAACATCTTTTACAGCTATGGGGTACCATTTTTTCTCCAAAAGATGCACTCTACCAGCCAATGTTGCTGGACTATCTGTTGGATAAACAGGGCAGCTCTTTTGACACAAAATAGCGCCTTGGTCGTAGTGCTCATTAACAAGATGAATGGTGATGCCCGACACCGTTTCATGCTCCTGTAAAACAGCAGTATGAACATGTAATCCATACATACCTTTACCACCATGCTTAGGCAATAACGAAGGGTGTATATTGACTATTCGTTTGGGGAAAGCGGCAAGGAGAAAAGGGGGTATAAAACATAAAAAGCCAGCTAAGAGAATGTAGTGTACCTCATAACGTACAAGCAATGGCAAGAGAGAAGAGGCGGCAGTAAAAAAGAACTTACTACAGATTTCTACTGGGATATGATGTTGACGGGCCTTACCAACGACGGGTGCCTCGGCCTTAGAAGAGAGGAGTAAAACGATGGCGGTATCGGGTTCATCTGCAAAGAAACGAATCAGATTCTCAGCATTTGTACCTGTGCCAGAGGCAAATATTGCTATATTTTTGGTCATATTGAATAGTTTAACAAATGCACACAAAAGAAGAAAATGTGCAAAAAATACAAACTTTATACTAGAAAAGTTTGTTTGTACCGAGAAATATTCATTCCTTTGTAGCCGCGAAATTGCTAAAATTAAAACAAATATATCAATTATACTAATTAAAAATTTAGAATTATGTCTGAAATAGCATCAAAAGTAAAAAGTATTATCGTTGATAAACTAGGTGTTGACGAATCTGAGGTAACAATGGAAGCAAGTTTCACTAACGATTTAGGAGCTGATTCATTAGACACTGTAGAGCTTATCATGGAATTTGAAAAAGAATTTAGCATTCAAATACCAGACGATAAAGCAGAAGCAATTGGAACAGTAGGTGACGCAGTTACATACATTCAAGAAAACGCTTGATTAAGAATTTCTTAATATGGAATTAAAAAGAGTTGTAGTAACAGGCCTTGGAGCTCTAACACCTATCGGTAACACTATCCCAGTTTTTTGGGATAATTTATTGAAAGGGGTAAGCGGTGCAGGGCCTATTACACATTTTGACGCATCAAATTTCAAGACTAAATTTGCGTGCGAGGTGAAAGACCTTAATATAAGCGATTTTATAGATCGTAAAACAGCACGTAAAATGGATCCTTACGCTCAATTTGGCGTTATTGCAGCACAAGAAGCTGTAGAGGATGCTAAAATAGACTTAGAGACCGAAAACTTAGATAAAGTTGGCGTGATCTATGGTGTTGGGATTGGTGGTATTTATACCTTCGACCAAGAAGTACAAAATTATGCAAAGAATAAAGATATAACAGGGCCTAAGTTTAACCCTTTCTTTATTCCTAAAATGATTGCTGATATTGTAACCGGACACATTTCCATTAAGTACGGATTCAGAGGACCAAACTTTACCACAACATCTGCTTGTGCGTCCTCATCCAATGCGATTGCTGATGCGTTCAACTATATTCGCTTAGGTAAAGCCAATATTATTCTTGCCGGAGGTGCAGAAGCAGCTATCACCGAATCGGGTGTAGGCGGTTTCAATGCAATGCACGCCATTTCTACTAGAAATGACGAGCCAACAAAGGCATCACGACCATTTAGCGCTAGTCGCGATGGTTTTATAATGGCTGAAGGTGCTGGTTGCTTAATATTAGAGGAACTAGAACATGCAAAAGCAAGAGGTGCAAAAATTTATGCAGAATTAGTTGGAACAGGGCTTTCGGCTGATGCTTACCATATTACAGCTTCGCATCCAGAAGGAGTAGGAGCCAAATTGGTAATGAGAAATGCATTGGAAGATGCAGAGATTAGTTCAGATGACATTGACTATATCAATGTACATGGAACATCTACACCTGTTGGTGATGTCTCAGAGGCAATAGCTATTAAGGATGTCTTTGGAAAACATGCATATGAATTAAATATTAGTTCAACAAAGTCGATGACTGGTCACCTTTTAGGTGCAGCCGGTGCTGTAGAAGCAATTGCTACGGTTCTAGCTGTGAAGAATGATATCATCCCACCTACCATCAATCATGAAGAGGGAGATGACGATGAAAACATTGATTACAATTTGAATTTCACATTCAACAAAGCACAAAAAAGAACGGTTAATTTTGGCCTTTCTAACACATTTGGTTTTGGCGGTCACAATGCATGTGTTATTCTAAAAAAATACACAGATTAAGTTTTGTTAGACAATACTATAAATACAATAAGGCTCTTTTTCCGTAAAGATAAAGAGCCTTATTGTTGTTTTAAAAAGATACTTGGATTTTATCCACATAATCTAGCCCTCTATGAAGAGGCTTTTATCCATAAGTCGTACACCAAACAACTTAAGGGGAAAAAGGATTACAAGAATAATGAGCGTCTTGAATTTCTGGGAGATGCCATCTTAGACTCTATTGTGGCAGAATTTGTATTTCTCAAATACAACACTAAACAAGAGGGATTCTTAACCAACACACGCTCTAAAATCGTTAAGAGAGGAACGCTAAACAAAGTGGGCAAAGAGATTGGGCTCGACAAGCTTATCAAATTTACCACGCTGAATAACACACACAACAACTACATCTTAGGGAATGCTTTTGAAGCACTAATTGGCGCTATCTATCTAGATAGGGGCTATAAATATTGCAAAAGATTCATCCTGGAGAAAATGATTGCCGAGCATCTTAATATCGATAAGATGGCAAAAGAAGAGGTTAACTTCAAATCCAAGCTCATCGAGTGGACCCAAAAAAACAAAGTACATATCGAGTTCAAACTTGTTGAACAGTCAAAAGATGAAGAGAACAATCCGATTTTTGAAACGGAAGTACGAATAGAAAACATCTCTTGCGGTATTGGTCGCGGATTCTCTAAAAGAGAGTCGCAACAAATAGCAGCAAAGGCTGCACATCATTTCATTAAATCGGACAACGAGATTAAGTTGAACTTACAACAGCTCAAAGAGGAGCGAGAAGCCCAACACGGCAATTCCGAGGAGAACAGCAAAGCACAACAACCAACAAACTCAGTAGCCGTTTCTAACTGATTTCTAGCACCTATCCTACCAATAAGTGCAAAACTCTATTTAGCATTGTCAATCCTAGACATTGCTCCATCAAACCTGTCATATATTTAGCAATAAGATACTTGTTCTCGAAAAATATGTTACTTTTGCATAGTAATTAGAAAAATTAAATTGCATGAATTTTACGAATATACTTAAGCCTCTTTTTGCTTTAAGATTAAAAGAAATCTCTCTTTACGATAAAAAAGCGGAAGAACTTCAAGCAAATGTTTTCTGGCAACTAATCCAAAAAGCTTCACATACAGAGTGGGGAGATAAATATAAATACGCCACCATAAGAAGCTATCAGGAGTTTCAAGAGCGTGTCCCACTACAAACATACGATGACATAAAACCTTTTGTTGAACGAATGAGACATGGAGAAAAAGATGTCCTTTGGCCTTCAACAGTAAAATGGTATGCCAAGTCATCTGGCACCACAAACGATAAGAGTAAATTTATACCCGTTAGTAAAGATATTCTCCAAGACACCCATTATGCAGGAGGAAGAGATTGTGTTTCTCTTTATCTAGCGAGCAATCCAAACAGTCAATTATTTGACGGTAAGGGCTTAATTCTAGGCGGTAGTCATAGTCCCAACTATAACCTACCCAAAAGTCTTGTAGGCGATCTATCTGCTATTTTGATTGAAAACATCAATCCCCTAGCCAACTTAATTCGCACGCCGAGCAAAGAGATAGCTCTAATGAGTGATTTTGAGACCAAGATGAAATGCATTGCGGAAAGCACACTGCATACAAATATTACCAATATATCGGGTGTACCCTCTTGGATGCTAGCCGTATTAAAAGAGGTATTAGCCAATGCTGGAGAGGAAACAGTAGAACAGGTCTGGCCTAATCTAGAAGTCTTCTTTCATGGAGGTGTGTGCTTTACTCCCTATTTGGAACAATATAAACAACTTATCCAGAAGGATAATATGCATTATATGGAAACATACAATGCAAGTGAAGGCTTTTTTGGTTGTCAAAACGACCTGAGCGACCCAGCCATGTTACTGATGATAGATTATGGAGTTTTCTATGAGTTTATCCCTTTCGAAGAATTAGAGAAGGAAAACCCAGAAATAATCCCACTAACAGCTGTTGAAGTGGATAAGAACTACGCAATGGTAATTAGTACATCTGGTGGCCTATGGCGCTATTTGATTGGAGATACGGTTCGTTTCACACAAAAATCGCCCTATAAGTTTATTATCACTGGTCGCACGAAACATTTTATCAATGCTTTTGGTGAAGAGTTAATTGTAGATAATGCAGAGAAAGGGTTGGCTAAGGCGTGTCAGACAACAGGTGCACTGATTCGTGATTATTCTGCAGCTCCTGTTTTTATGGATGCGCAAGCCAAATGTCGCCATCAATGGCTCATCGAATTTGAGAAGGAACCAGCTTCTCTACCCGAATTTGCTAAACTGTTAGACCAAACCTTGCAAACCATTAATTCAGACTACGAGGCAAAACGTAGTAAAAATATAACGCTACAACCTTTAGAGATTATTGTTGCACGAAAAGATCTTTTCCACGATTGGTTAAAAGAAAAAGGGAAACTTGGAGGACAACATAAAATACCTCGCTTAAGTAATACGCGCGAATATTTAGAACAGATGTTAGAGATGAACAAATAAAGCGGTCAATAAGTGGCAATAATACCTCCGCCAATGAGTCGGCCGTTTTGGTAAAAAGCGGCAGATTGTCCGGGTGCAATTGCCGTAATAGGTTGATCAAACAACACATGCATCCTTCCATCTGATAAGAGTGAGAGTGAACAAGTATTCTCCTGCTTGCGATAGCGTACACGTACATAAATGGTGTCCTCTCTATCGATATCAGAGAGATGAATAAAATGCCACTCCTTTAAAAACATGTCACACTGCTCTAACCCCTTCAAAGAGGATAGAACAATCCGATTGGTGGTTGGGTCGATTGCTTGTACAAACAGTGGTTTATTCAGCTGCAGCCCTAGCCCTCTACGCTGACCAATGGTATAAAAAGGATAGCCATCATGCTTTCCTAACACGTTTCCCTGCTCATCATAGAAACGTCCCTGAGTAAAGGTGGCTGCCGGTAAGCGATTCCGTAAAAAAGTACGATAATCCATCGGACAAAAACAAACCCCCAAGCTGTCTTTTTTTGTAGCAATAGCTTTAAATCCCCTTGCATGTGCTATGGCACGTATCTCTGGCTTGGTATAATCGCCTAATGGCAATAGAATACGCGCTATCAAATCGGAAGATAACCCCCACAGAAAGAAAGACTGGTCTTTCTCCTCATCTGCTCCTGGCAAAAGATAATAATGATTTTCAAACAAACGCTTACGTACGTAATGTCCCGAAGCAATATAATGTATTCCCTCTTGATCGGCCAGCTTAGCTAACAAGGGCCATTTCAATAGATTATTACATTTCATACAGGGCACAGGTGTGCGACCCGCCATATACTCCGCTATAAAATCAGTAATAATCATCTCCTCAAAAAGAGGACGTGCATCGTGGGTTATATGCTGAATAGACAACTCCTTTGCCAGTTGCTGTGCTGCTAGCAACTCGGTATTTGTTTCCTCCTTTTCATAGAATCTAAAAGTTACACCTATCACCTCATAGCCAGCTTCTTTTAATAAAATAGCAGCCACTGAGCTATCTGTTCCACCACTCATTCCTAATAAAACACGTTCTTTCCTCATTCCATTACTTCTAAATATCTAACTTACAGCATTACACCCTCTTTTTTGGGCGAGCAAAAATAAGACATATATCACAGATATCTATAAAAAGAGCGACGTTTTCTGCTAATTTTTCTCCTTTCTGAAAAAAGAATAGGCGTTATTTATATTTTTGTTATAACTTTGTCTTTCAATTTTATAAATCATGGAACACCAACTGACAATTTACAACACTTTACACCGGAAAAAAGAAATCTTTGTACCGCTGCATGCACCACATGTTGGCATGTATGTATGTGGACCAACCGTGTATAGTGATGCTCATTTAGGTCACGCACGACCCGCCATCACTTTTGATATTCTCTTTCGATATCTTACACACTTGGGCTATCAAGTACGTTATGTTAGAAACATAACGGATGTGGGCCACTTAGAGCACGATGCCGATGAGGGAGAAGATAAGATTGCTAAACGTGCACGATTAGAGCAGTTGGAACCTATGGAAGTGGTGCAACGCAATGTGAATCACTACCATAAAGAGATGGAGAGCTTAAATGTACTCCCTCCTAGCATCGAGCCACATGCCTCTGGACATATCATTGAGCAGATAGAATTGGTTAAAGAGATTCTTAAGAATGGCTATGCGTACGAGAGTAAAGGTTCGGTCTATTTTGACGTACAGAAATATAACAAAACACATAACTACGGTAAACTCTCTGGTCGTAATCTAGACGATGTGTTAAACACTACACGCACACTCGACGGGCAAAGTGAAAAAAGAGACCCCTCTGATTTTGCTTTGTGGAAATGCGCACAACCCGAACATATCATGCGCTGGCCTTCACCATGGAGTAATGGTTTTCCAGGATGGCATTGCGAATGTACTGCTATGGGAAAGAAATACTTAGGGGATACTTTTGATATTCATGGTGGAGGAATGGATTTGATCTTCCCACATCACGAATGCGAGATAGCACAGGCTGTAGCTTCACAGGGCAAAGATATGGTCAACTATTGGATGCACAACAACATGATTACCATCAATGGAACAAAGATGGGTAAATCATTGGGTAACTTTATCACCCTACAGGAGCTCTTTAGCGGTAATCATCCGCTATTAGAACAAGCCTATAGCCCCATGACCATTCGTTTCTTTATCCTTCAAGCCCATTACAGAAGCACAGTCGACTTTAGCAATGAAGCACTGCAAGCTGCAGAAAAAGGATTAAGCCGTTTATGGGAAGCTAGCAAAAATCTAAAGAAGATTGTGGCCAGTGCTACTTCATCCATCGATACAAGTGCTCTTAAAGAGAATTGTTACGCTGCTATGAGTGACGATTTAAACTCCCCTATTGTTATCTCCCATCTGTTTGATGCTACGCGACAGATTAACCAGATAATAGCAGGAACAGCCACCATTAACCAAGCCGATTTAACTGCACTTCAAGAAACATTCCATCTGTTCTTAACCGACATCCTTGGTTTACGAGAGGAACTCTCCTCCAATAATGAGCGAGAACTTGCTTTTGGTCAAGTAGTCGACTTACTCTTAGAACAACGACATGTGGCCAAAGTCAACAAAGATTGGGCAACATCCGATAAGATTCGTAACACACTCACAGAACTAGGTTTCGAGATAAAAGACACCAAAGAGGGAAGTGAATGGAAACTCAATAAATAAACTTGTATAACACAAGTAGAAGCACCTATTTATAAATAGGTGCTTCTTTTTTAAAAAAAAAGCTTTTCAGTGCAACCTTTTATAGAGTGGATACGTCTAATTAATAAATCATAACTAAAACGATGTATATGAAAACCACTAGTTTATCTCTTCGAGTAACACTACTCGCCTTAAGTTTAGCTTTTTTTTCGATAAATGTACAAGCTGCATCCATCACTACCTTTTTCCCAACAGCCATTACAAGGTTAACCATGATTAGTAGCCCAGGAATATGGTCCGATTTTTGGTCCTTTTTTAGACCAGGTGTAAAGCCTAGTAAAGAGGAGAAAACAGAAAACACGGCCATTCGTTCGGCACAAGCCATAGATATAAGTTTGCCCTGCGACATCGAGATTTTACAAAAAAAAGGAGCACGCCCCATGTGTATTGCCAAGGGTGCAGAAAACTATGTTGACCTATTAGAATACACAGAAAAGAATGGCATTTTGTCTATCCGACTACAAGATAACAAAAAGATAAGTAATCCTGGTCGATTATTTCTAACCATACAAGTAGACCAACTACAGGAAGTTAAGCTACGAGGTGTAGGAGATACCAAGATAAAAGGGCGGATGCAACAAGAGAAACTAGCCATTTACAGTAGTGGTGTGGGCGATATAAGGCTCGAACACATAGAGGTGCAACAGCTCACGCTAAAGCAAAAAGGAGTAGGCGATTTATATGCTAAGGGCAAATGTAGATATGCTATACTCACGAATAGTGGCGTTGGCGATTTCCGCACAAAAGAGCTTATTTGTGACACCGCAGAGATTAAGAACAGCGGTGTGGGCGATATGAACTGCCATGTAACCGATCTAGTCAGTGTGCATAACTCTGGTGTAGGCGACCTATCACTAACCAGCACAGCTCGCATCAAAGAGTTGAGCAATAATGGCGTAGGCAATCTCACCATCAACAAAAAATAAGCTTAATCGACTATCGATGAAAAGGGGTACCTAACCCCTTTTTTTTCTTTTAGATAAGCTTTTGCCGATCCAAAATTTAGATGCATATCCAAACGAACAGGTAGATGATTTTTATCATCCGTAACAAAGAAGGTGATAATTGTCTCCTCCTTTTCCTTACCTTTTTCCACTAAGTCGAACACTAAACAACGATAGCGATTTCCATCCTTCGCTTTCACCCTTTTTCGACCTCTAAAAATAAGCGTTTGCACCTCTATACGAGATCCAGTAGCTATCTTATAGGGAATCCGATCGCCTATTGTATACCCCGCTGCCGTAAAAGAGCGTGCTTGTGCCAAAATAGTAAGCATGTCGTATACGCAATCGTACTCCATAAAGTAGCGTTTCTGCACTTTTTCAAAATCGGTTTGTCGTAGTTGCGAAATGTAACATAGGTTTTCGCCATAAAAGAAATGCACCTGGTCTACTCGGTAGCGTTTCCCCTCTAATGCACCCTTTCTATAATAGATAGGTTGCATCTGCTGCGACATTACAGAGGTTATGGTATCTCTCATCTTAAAGAAGCGGTCGGCTTTTTTACTACTGATAGAGTATAAATCCATTTGATAGGCGGGGCGATTATTATAGAGTGTATCTTTCACCGATAATGACGCATGCCCAACCTTAATCCATATAAATTTCCAATTGAAATACAGGTCATAGCTAATCTCCTCGCCAGACTGAAAGGCCGTATTCACCCGCTCACACATTTTTTTTGACCCAGCGGATTGCACTTGTGCATTCGTTGGAGGTACGAAAAACAGAAAGAACAAGCAACAAAGCACCCATCCACCTACTTTATCACATTTACAATCCATTTTTCTCATTATCGTCTGTTGTTAGTGTTGTTTTTTTTATTCCGATTTCGCACCTTACGTACCTCAGGTTTCTGTTTTACAATAGCAAGAGGTTTCTGTTTTTCGAGAGACACAGCCTGCACGTTCCAGTCTTGTGTAAACTCAAACATCACCTTCAACTGTATCTTCAAAGGATAATAATACATCTGTTCGGCCTGTTGATGTGCCTCATATAGACCCGTATCCCATTTATTATTGGCATTTCTATCCTCATATAGGCGAGCATAATAGGTACCCGGAGCTAAATAATAAAAATCGGCCTGTCCATTTTTCATCTGTACCGATCGTATCACCTTACCACCACTATCCAATAGCTCCACCACTACTGGCCCATGCGTACCCTTTATGTTAAAGAAAAGTGAAGCATAATCGTCCAAGGAGTGCACCTTAAATTTCTCCTCTATCTTATTGGTAAACAGTCCATAATAGCTATGAAAAGCGGTAGAGTCCACTCGTAAACGATAGGTCTCCCCTGGATTCCATTTTGCTTGTAGCCTATATCTTCTCACCTGCAATTCGTCACGTTTAAAGGTAAAAGCAGTCTCCTCCCACAGGGTATCCACTTGTTGTTCCAGGTGAATCATCTGATGGTCAATCTCAGCCAAAGGTTCTGCAAAATCGAACACCAAATCGCGATACACATCCTGTGTAGTGGGGATATCATATTTACAGTATAAGAATGTGGTTTTCTCCTTCTCCTTCTCTTTTTTAGATTGGACGTTCTTTTTATGTTTATAAGAGAGTTCAAGCGTATCTCTCTGTGGATGCAGCTCTCCGAGTGTATCCGTTTTCCAATAGTCTAGTTCAACTTTAAGGGTATCCAAATTATAGACCAAAGAATCTTTTAACCAATACTGAAGCGTATCCATCTTTTCATTCTTCTCCATAAGAAAAGCATCGGTAGCGTCAAAATTCAAACCACGCCACTTTGGCAACGAGTCGTTTTCCGTAGCAAAGAAAAGCGAGAAACATTCTTTTCGGTTACGCTCACTCTTGGTTAAATATTGCAGGGTCTGTTTCTCTTGAAAAGCCTGCAAAAGAATATCATCGGGCAAGAAAGCCGTATATTTTCTAGGGATAATAGTATCAATGGTTAACGAATCGACCCATACGGTATCCATACGTACGCGCTCAGTGAGCGAAGGTCGAATAATAGAATCGGAAAAAGCAATCCGCTCACTCTTTTGGTCAAACAAAAAGTTCTGATTCATATCATCCAAGGCATAGACACGATAAGCACCATTTGCAACCCCTTTGATCGAGAAATAGCCACGACTATCGGTTCGCGCCACACGTAAGAAGGGTTGTGTAGTAAAAGCAGAATCCGCTAGATTGCTATAAAGACCAACCAGTACCCCTTTGATGGGCTCCAAATCGGCAGCATTCAGTAGATAGCCCCCCACCTGCATGGTATCAATCACATTCGATGTAGAAAAGGTGAAGCTAAAATGTCCCAATGGATTTCCCTCATTGTTATCCACAATAGCATCTGCAAAATCAATGGAATAAGTTCTATCAGGCAACAACGAATCGGCCAACTCTACCACCACTTTCTTTCCATTAGCTTTCACTTCTGGTTTTTGAAATTGTGGAGGAGAAACCACCACCTTCTCACTAGCATTTTCCAGTTTTATGAACTCATCAAACTGTAAAACAATTTTTTTCGTTTTACTGTTCACAGCTCCCTGCATAGGTATGCTACCCAGCAAGACAGGAGGCGTTTCGTCATAAGCCCCACCATCTGGATAACCAAGATTTGCACACGAATAGAGTACTGCTAATAAGGCAAGACATCCACTAAAAGCAACGAACCGACTGTTTTTCTTTATCATGCAACAAAAATAACTATTTCCGTAACTATTTCTCTGTTTCTCTATTAATATTTATAACTCATTCACTAAAAACCAATGATCCAAAGAAATCAGGACGATGGAAATTAGGTTTAGGAATATCTATTCTATTCCAAGAGAGGAAATGAGGAGTAGACAATTCATCCCCACACTTATAGGCATTTGCCGTAATCTTTTTCCCTGCAAAAGAGGTGATCTGATGTTTAAAGAACACTTCGTTAGGAATCACTAAAGAGATTTCCCATTCAAAAGGTCCCTGTCGCTCTTCAAAAGGTTCTCTTCCCAACGACGACCACCGGCGAATCAGTTGTGTAATGGCTCTAGAGGCTCTCTCTCTACCCTCACGCTTAGCACCTGCTCCAACCAAAACAGTACCCACACAATTACACTCTATGTTATAATAGACTTGGTCATCAGCAGGAATTAGAAACAGCTCCACACAAGAATCGGTCCAGACCGAACCATTGTCCTCGCCATACTTAGCGCGTATGCTCTGTTCCTTCACTTTATAGTTAATCAATAGACCCTCGTTGTTATAGGCTATGCGGAAAGCAACCTGAGGAGCATATGGAAAATTCGCCCAATTCACCTCTGCGATAGGCTGATAATCTATCCCTTGTTGATTCATAACCGTAGATAACGCTTCTGGCGCAATAGCTTCACTAATTCTTTTTACAATTAATTCTTTCATTTTTTAGGTAATTCTTTAAGATATAAATAGCCTATACGGCAAAATAAACATTTTTTAGGGTCACAATATTCTTTTTTAAGTTGAATCAGCGCTTGCGAATCGGCAGCGGTTTCCACCTCTACGCCCACCTCACGCCACATCCTAACAATATAATTATCCTCAGCCTTGAGCTTTTCTAACAAGGCAGCAGCTCTAGCACACAACGACTCCTCTGCTCTACTGAGCCCATAGGCATACAAAACGGTGGCAAAGGTATTGATAAAGACTAGATGAATCGATTTATCACTCAGTTTTTTATCCGAAGCAGCAGAAGAACGTTTAAAATTATAGTGCGTTTTCC
>JAQWAN010000011.1:0-1962 GCA_028707655.1 Bacteroidaceae bacterium | reverse complement strand
CGTTTTCCAATAATCAGAAACCCCACAACGCATCCAATCGGTCAACTGTCGGATATCCGTAGTCTCCATCACTTTGGAAAACAAAGCACGTTGATGGAAATAGAGATATGCTAACTGTGCAATACGCACATGTGGAAAGTTACAAGGACGCAAGCGTAAAAACTTCCAGAGCGCTACATCCATCTCCTCCAATGAAAATTTCTGTTTCAAATAGTGATACTCCCTCTGTAACGATAGATAATAGGGATCTTCCACAGCCCTATCCTGTAATAATCCAGCCACCCCAAAAAAGATGGCCTCAATCTGGAAAAGCTGGTCGCGATGTTTAGCCACAGCATGCAAAGGCAGTATAGAAGCCCATTTTTCAAAAGCATCTCCATTGATACCAAACCCAAAATTGCGTGCTAGTGTTACAAAAAAAGCAGCTTCCCAATCGCTCGTAGTGCGCAACAAACGTGCTTCGAACTGTAATCGTTTCTGCTCAAAGCGTTCATTTAGCAGCACAGCCATCCAGCCATGCAGAAACAGGGGAGATAAAGAGGGTATTAATCGATAACAAGCCGGATAACGATCGGTGGCTAATAGCTCCTCTAGGTGCATTTTTACCTGTGCAGGGCATTGTAAGCAGAGTTGTGGCAACCGTTCTCCATTAGAACGAATCACCTCTTGGTCGGCTATCTCCACCACATGGAGCACCACACTATCGTAATGCGCATCCTTATGATGCCCATGTCGATACCAATCGGAGGAGCGCATATGCATCTCCACATTGCCCACCCACAAGATACCACCAATCTTGACCTTAGCATTAAAAAAATCGGGACCAGCATCGGTGTTATGCAATCCAACATCCAAAACTTCTACCGGTTCTCCAAGCGTTGTTTGTAAAGATTGCAACGGATATAATTTGTGTTTCCATGTATAATGTAGTAGCTGCTCCATCCCCTTTTAACGATTAATAGCTATCAAAGGTAATAACTTCTAATGATTTTTAGTATTTTTGTTCCCTAAAATATTACACAACAAGTCCTTTAATATGAAAATAGCATTAATAGGATACGGAAAAATGGGAAAAGAAATTGAGAAGATTGCCTGCTCAAGAGGTCATTCCATTGTATGTATCATTGACCGAGAAAACCAAGCCGATTTACATAGTGAAGCCTTCCAATCGGCCGATGTAGCCATTGAATTTACCTCACCCATGGCAGCCTACGCCAATTGCATGGCCTGCTTTAATTCCAACGTAAAAGTAGTATCGGCCAGCACCGGTTGGTTAGAACAACACCTAGCAGAGATGACCGATTTTTGTACCAACAAGGGCAAAACACTTTTCTGGTCCTCTAACTTCAGTCTAGGGGTGAGCATTTTCTCAGCTCTAAACAAGCACCTCGCTCACATCATGAACAATTTTCCTACTTACGAGGTAAGCATGACCGAGACCCACCACACCCACAAATTGGATGCACCAAGTGGAACAGCTATCACCTTGGCCGAACAGGTTATCCAAGAGCTCGACCGGAAAGAGAGCTGGAGCAAAGAAACGGCACTTACCCCTACTCAGCTCCCCATTCACTCTATTCGACAAGGAGAGGTACCCGGCATTCACACAATACAATACGATTCACCAGCAGATAGTATCACCATCACCCACGATGCAAAAAACAGAAGTGGATTTGCACTTGGTGCCGTATTGGCAGCAGAATACAGCAATTTGCATCAAGGATTATTAGGTATGAACGATCTCTTCCAATTTTAAAATAGACACCATGAGAAAAGCAAGCAAAAAAGAGTGGATTAAATGTATCAGCGTTATAATACTCTATCTAGCCTTCCTAGTTTGGGTAAAAAGTATCGGCGGATTACTCGTTGTTCCTTTTATCTTCGATGCATACATCAGCAAATATATCCATTGGAGCTGGTGGAAAACATCGGAGAATAGAATAGTAAGAAATGTAATGAGTT
>JAQWAN010000010.1 GCA_028707655.1 Bacteroidaceae bacterium | reverse complement strand
GTCCTTTACGATGAAATCGATGCAGGATGAGTACGTTTCATTAGCCCATTTTGATGGTGCTTATCTATTGCTCACTTTCTGGGCTTCTTGGGAGAGGCAGGATAGCACTCTTATCGCCATAAAAAAACAGTATGCTAAGATGCATCCCTTCTCCATAAAGAAACATCACTTTTCTAAAAAAAACAGATCAAAAAAGAAAGCCATTTATTTCTTGGATATTGCACTCGACCAAGACAAGAAGGAGTGGCTAGCTGCTATTCAGCAAGATTCACTTGGGTGGATTCAAGCTTGCTCTCTGAAGGGATGGAATACCGATTTAGTCACAAAATATGGAATCGATAAATTACCTGCTACGCTATTAGTTGGACCCGATCAGAAAATAGTTGGTCTTGATATTCCTACCGATAGCTTAAGCCGATTATTTAAAAAAAATGTGAGAATAAAAAAGAAGTAAGTAATGTTAGTAAAGGTTTTTGGAGCTGCCGTACAAGGCATTGATGCCATTATTGTTACTATTGAAGTCAACCAATCTAGAGGTTGCAAATTTTTCTTAGTCGGATTGCCCGATTCTGCCGTTAAGGAGAGCCATGAACGTATCATGTCTGCCTTACAAATCAATGGATTTCGTTTTCCAACGAGTCAAATCATTGTGAACATGGCTCCTGCTGCTATTCGTAAAGAGGGGGCAGCATACGATTTACCGCTGGCTATTGGCATCTTATCTGCATCTGGTGTTGTTACTAATGAGCGTCTAGGCACCTATGTTATGATGGGAGAGTTAGGCTTAGATGGGAGCTTAAAACCTATAAAAGGAGCATTACCCATCGCTATTGAGGCTAGAGCAGAGCATTTTAGTGGACTGATTGTTCCTAAAGAGAATGCACAAGAAGCTGCTATAGTGAATAAACTAGCTGTTTATGGCGCAGACAACCTAAAAGAGGTAGTCGATTTCTTAAATGGCGAGGAAACAATGCTTCCAACTGTGGTAGATACCCGTGCTAATTTCAAGAAACAACAAGCCTCGTTTGACTTTGATTTTTCGGAGGTCAAGGGGCAAGAGAATGTAAAAAGAGCACTAGAGGTTGCCGCTGCTGGTGGTCATAATCTGATAATGATTGGTTCACCAGGAAGTGGAAAGTCGATGATGGCTAAACGACTTCCTAGTATATTACCGCCATTGTCGTTAAATGAAAGCTTAGAAACAACGAAGATACATTCTGTGGCTGGTAAGTTGGTAAAAGGAATGTCGCTGCTCTCTACACGACCCTTTAGAAGTCCGCATCACACTATCTCTCAAGTGGCAATGGTAGGCGGGGGTGTTGTTCCACAGCCGGGCGAGATAAGTTTGGCACATCATGGCGTTTTGTTCTTAGATGAGCTACCCGAATTTAATCGCTCTGTTTTGGAAGTGCTTCGGCAGCCTTTAGAGGATAGACAAATCAACATCTCTCGTGCTAAATATAGTGTCGATTATCCTGCTAGTTTTATGTTAGTGGCCTCCATGAATCCCTGTCCTTGTGGCTATTATAATCACCCAACAAAATCGTGCGTTTGCAGTCCTGGACAGGTACAAAAATACCTAAATAAGATTTCTGGACCTTTACTCGACCGTATTGATATTCAAATAGAGATTGTTCCTGTTCCTTTTGAGAAGATGGCAAATAGAGAGGAAACCGAGCAGAGTGCCGTTATTCGAGAACGCGTAATTAAGGCTCGTAAGATACAAGAAAGACGATTCGAGAAGGTACCAAATGTGTTTTGTAATGCGCAGATGAGTACACGTCTTTTGGCTAAGTATGCCGTGTTAGATGCTGCTTGCTTAACCTTACTGAAATCTGCTATGCAGCGTTTGAATCTATCTGCGCGTGCATACGATAGAATATTAAAAGTGTCTCGTACAATTGCCGATTTAGAGGGCGTATCCGAAATTACCACCTCTCATATTGCAGAAGCCATAGGATATCGTAACTTAGACCGCGAAAACTGGGCTGGTTAATCTTAAAAAATAATATATGCATCCGTTAGCGTCTTTTTCTTTTTGTCCACGATGTGGATCGTCTGCTTTCCTTATTCATAATGAGAAATCAAAATGTTGTCAGAAATGTGGTTTTGTTTATTATGCAAATGCCTGTAGTGCTACTGTAGCCCTCCTTTTCAATAAGAAGAATGAACTATTGGTTAGTAGAAGAGCTCATGACCCTGCCAAAGGTACGTTAGATTTAGTAGGTGGATTTGTGGATATGGATGAAACGGCCGAAGAGGGCTTATTGCGCGAGATAAAAGAGGAGACTACCCTGACGGTGGTTGCTCCTATTTATCTGTTTTCTCGCCCCAATTTATATGTTTATTCCTCATTCGAGGTGCATACCGTAGATCTGTTTTACCTCTGTAAGGTACCTGATGGAGCACAAATAGAGGCTAACGACGATGTGTCTGACCTGTTTTTTGTCCCCTTAGAGGAGTTACAAATAGCTGATTTTGGATTACAATCTATCCGAAATGGATTGCAGCATGTCTTAAAAAATAAAGACACCTATCTATCTCTTTTATAAGATGCAGTAGCATAGATAGGTATCTCTTATTTGGTTTTCTTTTATCAAAGGAATAGGTTAAATAAAAAGCCTGACAGGATGATAAACAGCGTGATAACTCCAAAAAAGATGCCAATAAGTCGCCATTTCATCACCTTTTTCAATAAGGTTGCTTCTGGAAAAGATAAGCCCACCACTGCCATCATAAATGCAATAGCAGTCCCAATAGGAATTCCCTTTGCTACGAACACTTGAATAACGGGTACAATGCCTGCTGCATTTGCATACATCGGTACGGCCAGAATCACAGCAACAGGTACGGCATACCACTTGTCGGCAGACATATATTGCACAAAGAAACCTTCTGGAACATAGCCATGCATTGCAGCTCCGACGGCAATACCAATAATAACATATACAACTACCCCTCTAATAATAGAATAGGCATCTCGGAAAATAGGGAAGATCCTTTTTCTAAAAGGAGTGTTGTCTTTCTTAAAGGATTGACTCTCTTTGTCTTGATTTTTCTGAAGTTGTTGTACCCAATCACTTAAATAGGGAGATAGATTCATCTTACCCAATATAAATCCACCAATTACACCCAATAAAATGCCACTTGCAACGTAGATGAGTGTTATTTTCATTCCGAAGGAGCCAAGAAACATTGCTACCGCCACCTCGTTTACTAGGGGAGAAGTAATTAGAAATGCAAAGGTGATACCTAGTGGTATGCCTCCTTTTACAAAACCAATAAATAATGGAATGGAGGAACAACTACAAAATGGTGTTATTGCTCCAAAGAGGGCGGCTAATAGATATTGGAACCCATATAACTTCCTCGTTTCTAAAAAATGGCGTAACTGGTCAATTGGGAAATAGGAATTAACGAAACCCATTAATGAACTAATTAAAAACAGAAGTAATAGAATTTTTGTAGTGTCATATACAAAAAAATGAAGGGAAGTGCCTAAAGCAGTTTCTGGTGATAAGTGGATTACCTCATAAATGAGCCAACTAGCAAATTCTTCTAACATAATAATAGTGTTAATCGTTTATTGTTCGCAAAGATACGAACATATTTTTATGTATAAAAGAATAGCTTCTATTTTTTTTATTATTGTTCCCTCTTTTTTATTTGTTCTAGAATAGCATGTATAGCTGTGTAATCATAATCCTTTTTAGGAACCGCTGTATGTTTAAGTGGTGCTTTAATCCAGAAAATAGAGCCATCTTTTTCGATGGAGCTCACATCGATATGAATATTACAATTATCGGCTAGTGCAGCGCAAATAGCTAATCCTAGTCCGTTTCCTGCAGAAATTTCATCCAATTGCTTATAGCGTCTAAAGATTAGTGGGAGTTGTTTTTTAGAGATCCCTTTACCCGAATCTTGTACGTAGATATACAACTCCTTATGGTCAGAGATAATACCCAAACGAATAAATCCGCTGTCTGTATACTTAACTGCATTATTCATGAAGTTTGTTAAGATGCGTAATAAAACCGTTTTATCAATGTAGGTTAATAAGGAGGTGTAGGGATTATCTAAAATTAATTGAATATCTTTTCCCGATGCAATGATTTCTTGATTATACATCTCTTTTAGGTCGCTGAACAAATCACTCAAGTCATTCCAAGTGTGATTAACGTGTATATCTCCTGTTTGAATTTTAGATAGATCAATAATATCTGTTAGTAGGTTCAGTAAAAGCGTGTTGTTTAATTTGATGATACTAGTATATTCTCTAATCTCTTCTGTGTTCTCTGTTTCTAATAGCAGGGAACTAAAACCAACAATAGCATTGAGTGGTGTGCGAATATCGTGTCCCATATTTGCCAAGAAAGCAGTCTTTAGTCGGTCAGATTGTTCCGCTATCTTCCGTGCATTCACTATATCGTCTACAATGGTGCAGATGGATAACACATGCAATCCATTTTCGCTAAATATAGGAGAGGCGCTAATGCGTAAGTAGTGCATCTGACCAGAGGAAAAAGCAAATTTTTCCTGTTTAATAAGGCTCTCTTTGGTATTGCAAACCTCAAGACAATACGCCTTAATCTGCTTTTTGTTTTGTTCAAGGAGTATCTTTTCGTGCTTACTTGCGTAAGTTTTACTAATGATATTTTTTGCTGATTTATTGAGAAAGACAAACTCTAATTCTTGTTGTTTATTAATGGTAGATAGGTATACCGGATAGGGCAGCTCTAAGAGTAGAGAATACATATTGTTTAATTGGTGGGCTATCTCCTTTTTATTAATCGTTGTTTTTCTATGATTAAGATAGATTAGGATGCATAAGGTCAGTAGGATAAGGAGTATGCCCCATATGATATAGTTACGCATTTTATTATTAGGAACAAAAGGTGAGCTAATTTCCCATTTCTTTTCCATCTTAGAAAGTTTCCCATTTAGTTTTAATTCAACCAAAGCATTATTTATCTGTTCAAGTAGTGCTTCTTTTCCCTTTTGAATACAAATGCCGTTTGGCTCCTTATTAATAGAGGAGTTAATAATCTTTAGATTTTTAGCCACGAGTTTCATCTCCTTAATCTTATAGAAGAAAGTTGATTGATAGTCGATTGCTGCATCCACCGATTTATTGAGTACTTTTTCTATCTTTTTTGTACTGTTTTCTGCATAACAAATAGAATCGGCCATAATCCCGAGATTTCTAATATCTTGTAGGGTTAACGTAGCATTTTCTACGCAAACACTTTTACCCTTTAAGTCTTTTGAAGATTGGATATCTTTTCGGTTTAAAACCAAGACGGATTGATAGGCATAGTTGTAGGTGTAACTAAAATCGTATGTCTTGAATTGTGCATCCATCTTCCCTACAAAAGGAATTAAATCGCATTTTTTTTCTTTCATACCCCGTACCATCTCTTCAATTGTTCCTAATCGGATAGTGTATGGCTTATCTATGATTTTCATTACCTCCTGTATGATATCTATAGCAAAGCCATCTGCCTCACCCTTAGCATTGATAAACATGAAAGGTGGAAAGTTTTTATCGCCATATATTTGGATGGTATCTTTTGCTGCCATCCTATTTTTTGCTTGTAGTGGTGTTCCTGTTAAGAAGAAGAACAAGATAAGCAGGGAAAAGGTTCCTCCAAAAAGAAGTGATATTTTACGATGTGTCATAAAGTATTTGTTTTATCTGGTTCCATACTTTGTTGTATCATTTCTCCGTAAGGATTACATTTATACCATATTCCTTTTCTGAGTTTCTCTAAGATGGATTGAATAGGTTCCCAATCGACCTGCTCTTTCTCGATGGATTCTGTTCGCATATTAGCAGCAATCCAGAAAATGGAACCTTCGCCCACTCGGGAATAAACGCCGACTTCTCCCTTATAAATCTTAGCAATAGCCATACATATAGCCAGTCCAAGACCTGTTCCTTCAGAAAAGGAGTCAATCTTATTAAAGCGATCAAATATTTCCACCTGTTTTTCAAGCGGAATACCAATGCCTGGGTCTTTGACATATATATAGGTTAACAACTCCTGATGAATGAGTCCTATCTCGATGGTTCCTTTCTGTGTAAATTTTACAGCATTACTAGCAAACGAGCGAATAATTTGATGAAGTGTAGTGCTATCTACTGGAATCATCACTTGCTCATAGGGGCATACCCGTTTAATAGTGACCTCTTTTTCTGCAGGGATAGCATGTTCTATTATGTCACAGCAATCATTAAATAGAGGTTCCAAATTAATAAAATCGCTGGTTAACTGGAATTTCCCCGATTCAATTTTAGCCAAGTCGATAATATCATTAATAAGTTTATGCAGTAGTTCTGTTTTGCTGTTGATAATTTGTATGTACTCTTTCCGTGTCTCTTGGTCCTATGTTTCTGGCAGAAGGCTGCTAAATCCCACAATGGCATTAAGCGGCGTACGAATTTCGTGACTGATGTTAGAGAGAAACTCTGTTTTTCTTTGGTCCTCTTTTTCCGCTGTTTTTTGTGCCTCTATCAGTTCTGTTATATTGGTATGTACAATTTCAATGCAGGCTTTTTCTTGGTAGTAGATGCGTGCCTTATAGGTTAAAAGATCTACTCTTGATTCGCCCTCTAGTTGTATAGAGTCTACCTTCTCATCTGTTTTGCCCGTTTCAATAATGGCCTGATTGATTGCCTTTAAGTCGCTGTTACTTTCTTTTTCAGTGAAATGTTTATAGGTCTTACTACTAAAGAACACTTTAGCTGCTGCATTCCAAAAGATAGGTTTTTTTTCTTCTGAATAGTTTACCACATAGATGGGCGTAGGCAGGTGGTCAATGATGAGTTGCACATTTTTGATGACACTCTTTTTGTGTTTTACAGATTTCTTATAGAAGACAATCCATCGGAAAAGAAAAAATAGGGCAATCAGTATAGCCAGAGCTCCAAGAAATGAATAGAGCCTGTTTTGTTGTCTGAAACTATTTTCTTGTGCGTCTGTAAACCATTTTCTCTTCAGCTGATTATAGGTCTCATCTACATCCAATGCAAACAGCGTTTTGTTCATCTCCTTGATGAGCGTCTTTCGGCGTAACGGTCCTGCAAAACAGAGCTCAAATGGTTTGATACTCGCTTCTATGACACGAAATTTCTTCCCTAGCTGAAAACCATTTTTCTCTTTTTGCAGGATGTAATTGAGCGTCTCTTGGCAGGTGATAACCGCATCGAAGTTGCCATTGATTAAGAGCGGTAGTAGGTTCTCTTTTTTGTCTGAAACCGTTATTGTAGGAGAGCAATTAGGTATGTTTTGTAGATATTGCGTTACAAAAGCCCCATAATCTACCAATAAGTTTTTTTTATCTAAATCGATTGGCGAATAGATGTCTGAAGCTGCAGGAACCACAATAACCTTATTAACACTTTGAAAGGTGTTACCAAAATAGAGATTCTTAGGCTGTGTTTGTAATCGAATAACACTAGCTATTAAATCCACCTTATCTTGGTCTATGGCTTCTTGAATCTCGTCCCAGTTTGCTAAATGTATAACGTATGGTTTTTCTAATTTCTCAAGGATAAGCGTTAGTAATTCAATATTAAATCCTTGTGCTCTGCCTGTTTCATCTTTAAATTCAAAGGGTGGAAAATTCTCGTCACCCCACACCTATATTGTATCTTGTTTTTGCATTGTATTTTTTTCCTTCGTATCTTCCGCTTTGGCAAGAGGTAGGAGTAGAATAAATAAAAACAAGAAAGAGATAGAGCGTAATTGGATTCCTATATAGGGTTTTGGCATAGTTAAGAGCCGTTGTTAATGTATTTATACAAAGTCTGTTTCACAAACATATATAAAATAGTTGAACAATCCATATAAATTCGACAAGAAGAATGGATAATTTAACGCAAAAAAGGCAGATTTCCTATAAAAATGGCACTTTTCTAGCCGCAAAAAGATATATTTCTTAGTCTTGAAACAATGTTGTGTGTTGAAATAAGATAAAGTACTTCTGTTGGGAATCGAACCCAAATCGCTGGTTTAGGAAACCAGAGTTCTATCCATTGAACTACAGAAGCAAATTTTAGATTTGCAAAGATAGTTTATTTCTTTTGTATTTTAGATGTAGTTTACAAACGTTTTTAACATTTATCATATTTTTTTGAGAAAACGCTTTGTTATATCAATTAACTTCACCACTTTTGTGAGCAATTAATACTATTATGAACAGCAGCTTATGTAGTTAATACGTAAACTCAATGAATTGCAAATTAAAAATGGCAGATGAAATGATTATCAAGGAAATAGAACAGGTCGTTGTTCGGTTTTCTGGAGACTCGGGAGATGGCATGCAGTTAGCAGGTAATATCTTTTCCAATGTTTCAGCTATAGTTGGGAATGATATTTGTACATTTCCAGATTATCCAGCAGATATCAGAGCCCCACAAGGCACCCTAACAGGTGTTTCTGGATTTCAAGTACACATAGGAGCAGATAGAGTTTTAACTCCAGGTGATTTATGTGATGTATTAGTAGTAATGAATCCTGCAGCGCTTAAGACACAGCATCAGTTTTGTAAAAAACGAGGTATTATCATCGCTGATATCGATTCTTTTACCCAAAAAGATTTAGACAAAGCACTTTTTGCTACTGACCAACCTTTTGAGGAGTTGGGCATTCGCAACGAAGTAATCGAAGCCCCTATTTCTTCTATGTGTAAAGCAGCTTTAGTTGATTCTGACCTTGACAAGAAATCCATTTTACGATGTAAGAACATGTTTGCATTGGGATTAGTTTGCTGGTTGTTTAATCGTAAATTGTCTCTTGCAGAAGATATGCTCCGCACTAAATTTGCTAAGAAACCAACCATTGCAGAAGCCAATGTAAAAGTGCTTAATGCCGGTTATAACTATGGAGCTAATATCCACGCTTCTGTTGCATCTACCTATAAGATAGAGAGCAAGAGCAAAAAAACAAAAGGTCTTTATACCGAGATAAATGGAAATAAAGCTACCTCTTATGGCTTAATAGCAGCCGCTGAAAAAGCCGCTATGCAGCTTTATTTAGGATCTTACCCTATCACTCCCGCTACGGATATTCTACACGAATTAACCAAACATAAATCTTTAGGCATTAAAACGGTGCAAGCTGAAGATGAGATTGCCGCTTGTGCTTCTGCTGTAGGTGCAGCCTTTGCAGGTTCTTTAGCCGTTACCACTACTTCTGGTCCTGGTGTATGTTTAAAGAGCGAAGCAGTCAATCTAGCTGTTATTGCAGAATTACCACTTGTTATAGTAGATGTACAGCGTGGTGGACCCTCTACAGGTCTTCCTACCAAATCGGAACAAACCGATTTGTTGCAAGTGCTTTACGGTAGAAATGGAGAGAGTCCTGTACCCGTTATTGCCGCAACATCTCCTACTAATTGTTTTGATGCTGCTTTTATGGCGTGTAAAATTGCATTAGAGCATATGACACCTGTTTTCTTATTAACGGATGCCTATATAGCTAATGGGTCGGCTACTTGGAAATTACCAAACTTAGAGGATTATCCCGCCATTTGTCCTCCATATGTGACACCCGATATGGCAGATAATTGGACCCCTTATCTACGTAATCCGAAAACAGATGCTCGTTATTGGGCATTACCTGGAACGGAAGGATTTACCCATTGTTTAGGTGGATTAGAGAAGAGTAGTGAAACAGGTGCCATCTCTACAGAACCTGAGAATCACGAAAAAATGACCGAATTGCGTCAATCCAAGATTGATAAGATTGTAGATTGTATTCCAGATTTAGAAGTTCATGGCGATGCAACCGCCGATTTATTAGTTGTTGGTTTTGGTGGTACGTATGGTCACCTTTGTTCGGCAGTACAAGAGATGAATGCAGCAGGCAAGAAAGTTGCTTTAGCGCATTTTGAATTTATCAATCCTTTACCAAAGAATGCAGCAGAGGTGTTACGCAGCTATAAAAAAGTAGTCGTTGCCGAGCAGAATATGGGACAGTTTGCTACTTTCTTGCGTACCAAAGTGCAAGACGTTCATTTTTATCAATTTAATCAGGTAAAAGGACAACCTTTTGTTATTGAAGAATTGGTGGAACATTTCACAAAATTAATGGAGGACTAATAAGATGGAAGAAAATAAATACACAATAAAAGATTATAAAATGGGCCAACCTCGTTGGTGCCCTGGATGTGGAGATCATGGTTTTTTGAGCTCTTTACATAGAGCAATGGTAGACTTGAATGTCCCTCCCCATGAGATTGCCGTCATTTCCGGTATTGGTTGCTCCTCTCGTTTGCCCTATTATATGCACACCTATGCCATGCATACCATTCATGGTAGAGCAGTAGCTGTTGCTACGGGCGTAAAGGTGGCCAATCCTAAACTTACTGTTTGGCAAGTATCTGGAGATGGCGATGGTTTAGCCATTGGTGGTAATCATTTTATCCATGCTATGCGTCGTAACATAGATATAAATATGATTCTACTAAACAATCGTATTTATGGTTTAACAAAGGGTCAATATTCACCAACTTCTGCCCGTGGATTTGTTAGCAAATCCTCTCCTTTTGGAACGGTAGAAGATCCCTTTAGACCTGCAGAATTATGCTTTGGCGCACGTGGCCATTTCTTTGCTCGTTGTGTAGCCGTAGAAATAGCAGCCACGATGGACGTATTAAAAGCCGCTGCAAAGCACAAAGGTGCTTCTGTAGTAGAGGTTCTACAAAATTGTGTGATCTTTAATAATGGCATCTTTGATCGATTGGCAACTAAAGATGCACGTGCTAAAAATGCACTCTATTTAGAGCAGGGTAAACCGATGCTTTTTGGTGAGAACAAAGAGTTTGGATTACAACAAGATGGTTTTGGCTTAAAAGTGGTCAAGTTGGGCGAGAACGGTATCACCGAGAAAGATATCTTGGTGCATGATGCCACTTGTTTAGACAATACGTTGCATACTAAACTAGCTTTGATGGAGGGTCCAGATTTTCCAGTTGCTTTAGGAGTTATTCGTGATGTGGAAGCACCAACTTACGATGCAGCAGTAGAGCAGCAGATAGAAGATGTAAAAGCCAAGAAAAAATATCACAATTTCAACGAGTTATTGTTAACTAATGACACTTGGGAAGTGAAATAGAAACAGCTATTTTTAGCTTATTAAAAAGGTCTTATAGAGATAAAAATCTATAAGACCTTTTTTTGTGCGCCCTCTTTACCCCGTTTTAGTTTTAACAGATCTCTTCAAAATGTTTCATTATGTGCAAATACTATAAAAATCTTTTTTTAACGCAACTCTATTAGGCATTTCTAGCGGGTGAGTTGTTTTATTAGAAGTAAGTAGTTTTTTTCATATTAAAAATGGGTGCTTCTTTGCTTGGGAAAGTACGGTTTGCACTCATTTTTTTATGCATAACAACCAAGCTACCTAAATATTATTATCTTTGCGACCATTCAGACCTTAAAAAATACTTATGAATCAAATGAATACGATCAAAAAAAAAGATCCTAGAACCTGGATCCCCTCTCTTTATTTTGCAATGGGCCTCCCATTTGTTGTTTTATCCATGGTGTCTGTGCTAATGTTCGACGATTTGGGCATTAGTAAAGAGCAAATAGGTCTTTTTACCTCTGCTATCATGTTGCCTTGGACCCTTAAGTTTTTGTGGAGTCCTTTATTAGAAATGGCAAAAACAAAAAAACAAATCGTTATTCTAACGCAAATCGTTTCCGGCATCTGTTTTGCACTTTTAGCTTTATCCCTTCCACTAAATCATTTCTTTGCTATCTCTATTGCATTGATGGGTGTAGTGGCACTAAGTGGTGCTACGCATGATATTGTAGCCGATGGTGTTTATCTAGAGGAACTCTCTTCTAGTGAACAAGCTAAATATATTGGTTGGCAAGGTGCCTCTTACAATTTAGCCAAGATACTAACCTCTGGAGCTTTAGTCTATTTAGCCGGTTGGTTAAAAGACTCCATGGGTGCACTTATCGCTTGGATGATCATCATGGCATTGTATGCTTGCATCATGATCTGTATTGGCCTTTATCATCATTTTGTTTTGCCAGGAACCGCTAATAAAGTATCTATTGGTAAGCAAAAATCGTCGAAAGAGGTTTTTGCATTAATAAAAGAGGTTGTTGTCACCTTTTTTCAAAAGAAACACGTTATATTCTACCTTGTTTTTATTCTCCTCTATCGTTTAGCAGAAGGATTGGCCATAAAGATGGTGCCACTGTTCTTAAAAGATAGTGTAGCAAATGGCGGTCTTGGACTTTCTGTGCAAGATATCGGTTTAGTATATGGCTCTTTTGGTGCCGCCGCATTTTTGTTAGGTAGTCTACTCGCTGGCTATTATATTGCTAGAAGCAATTTAAAGCGCACCCTATTTTCCCTCTGTTTATCCTTTAACATACCATTTATAGTCTATTTTATCCTTGCCATTTATCAACCCGAGAGCTTATGGCTTGTGGGTAGTGGTATTGTGTTAGAATATTTTGGCTATGGTTTTGGTTTTGTTGGATTAATGTTGTTTATGATGCAAGAAGTGGCACGTGGAAAACATAAAATGGCACATTATGCTTTTGCAACTGGAATAATGAACTTAGGTTATATGATTCCTGGTATGCTTAGTGGCTATCTCTGTGGTTGGTTGGGGTACACCCTGTTTTTTGCAATTGTGATGGTAGCCGCCATTCCTGCATTAATAGCCACCAAATTTGTTCCGTTTCACAAAGAATTACCCATAGAAGGAGAAGAAGTTAATTCGTAGTCAAATTTAATAAAATAGTAGTATGGATAAGTTGAAAATTACAGGCAATTCGTTGCCTAACATGCCTTGGCAAGATAGACCAGAAGGCTCAAAAGAAGTGATGTGGAGATACAGTGAAAACCCTGTTATTCGTCGTGATTTATTGCCCACTTCCAACAGCATTTTTAATAGTGCAGTTGTTCCTTTTGAAGGTGGCTTTGCTGGTGTCTTTCGTTGTGACGATACCAATCGTCGTATGCGTTTGCATGTTGGATTTAGTAAAGATGCTTTTAACTGGGATATTAATCCTGAACCACTAACTTTTGAATGTGAAGATAAAGAGATTGGTGCATGGGTATATGGATACGATCCACGTGTTTGTTGCATCGACGGTCGTTTTTATGTAACCTGGTGTAATGGCTATCATGGACCTACCATTGGTGTAGCTTGGACCGATGATTTTAAGACTTTTCACCAAGAAGAGAATGCTTTTATTCCATTTAATAGAAATGGTGTAATGTTTCCTCGTAAGATAAATGGTCGTTTTGCCATGTTAAGTAGACCTAGTGATAATGGCCATACCCCCTTTGGTGATATCTTCTATAGCGAGAGTCCAGATTTAAAATTCTGGGGACGTCATCGTCATGTAATGGCTCCTGCACCATTTGAAGATAGTGCATGGCAATGTACCAAGATTGGTGCTGGACCTATTCCTATTGAGACCTCAGAGGGTTGGTTGCTCATCTATCATGGTGTGTTAGCCACCTGCAACGGCTTTGTGTATAGCTTTGGCTCTGCCATCCTAGATATTGATGAGCCTTGGAAAGTGAAATATCGTTCTGGACCCTATTTGATCTCTCCACAGAAAGATTATGAGTGTATGGGCGATGTACCTAATGTATGTTTCCCTTGTGCTGCTTTGCACGATGTAGAATCGGGCCGTATTGCAGTCTATTATGGTTGTGCCGATACGGTAACTGGATTAACCTTTGGTTATATTCCAGAGATTATTGAATTTACCAAACGCACCTCTATTATTTAAGTATTGATATAAACTATATTGCCATGTTTTTGCGCCATTCTTTTTTTACCCTTTTATGGATATGCGTTGCTTTTACGGCAGATGCACAGCAAGTAACAGCTCCTGTTGATTATGTGAATCCTTTTGTGGGAACCACTAATTTTGGAACCTGTAATCCTGGAGCCATTACCCCTTGGGGGATGATGAGTGTCTCTCCTTTCAATGTGATGGGAAGCGATGCCAACACATACGATAAAGATGCTCGATGGTGGAGCACTCCCTATGACCATACGAATAGCTTTTTTACTGGCTTTTCGCATGTTAATCTAAGTGGAGTAGGTTGTCCTGAATTGGGCGGCCTATTATTGATGCCCACACAGGGCAAACTAGAGGTGGATTATGCAAAATATGGTAGTCAATATAAACAAGAAACAGCCTCTCCAGGATATTATAGTACCTATCTTACTCACTATAATATCTTGGCAGAAGCAACTGCTACACCACGTGTAGGGGTTAGTCGTTTCACTTTTCCTGCTGGAGAGAGTAACCTTATCTTAAACCTAGGCGCCTCTTTGAGTAATGAAACAGGAGCCTATATGCGTTGGATGCCTAATGGCGACCTGCAGGGTATGCGTATGATGGGTACTTTTTGTTACCATGCCGATGCCGTTTTCCCTATCTATTTTGTGATGCGTGTAAACAAAGCACCACAAGCTAAAGGTTATTGGAAGAAACAACCCGAGTTAAAGGGTGTAGAAGCCGAATGGGATGTGAATAGTGGCAAACGAAAAATCTACAGCAACTATCACCGCGACATAGCGGGTGATGATATAGGTGCATGGCTTACCTACCAAACAAAAGCCAATGAGACCGTAGAGGTAAGCATTGCTGTTTCTTTTGTTAGCATAGAAAATGCCCGCTTAAACCTAGAACAAGAGCTGCATCAAGCCAGTTTTGAAACCATTCGTTCCGAGGCACGTGCCGCGTGGAACAAGGAGCTCTCCAAGATTAAAGTAGAGGGTGGAACAAAAGCGAATAAAGAGGTGTTTTATACCGCACTTTATCATGCATTGCTACATCCCAATGTGCTCAATGATGTAAATGGTGATTATATCACCATGGGGCAAAAGAGTGTTGGCCATATGGCTAAAGGCGATCGGTATACCGTTTTCTCTTTGTGGGATACCTATCGTAATCTCCATCAGCTCCTGACACTAGTCTATCCCGAGCGTCAGATGGATATGGTACACTCTATGTTGGGGATGTATAAAGAAAATGGCTGGTTACCTAAATGGGAACTATACAGTCAAGAAACCTACACCATGGAGGGCGACCCTGCTATCCCCGTGTTAGTAGATACTTGGAAAAAAGGATTACGCGATTTTGATATCCATGAGGCCTATCAAGCCATGCGAAAAGGAGCCTTTACGCCCGGAAAAGAGAACCCCCTTCGTCCGGATAACGATGCTTATATGCGTTTAGGCTATGTACCTTTAACAGAGCGTTACGACAACTCGGTGAGTCATGCTCTAGAGTATTATGTAGCCGATTATGCCTTAGCCACCTTAGCCGAGGAGTTGGGCGAGAAAGAGGATGCTAAGATACTCTATAAACGCTCCTTAGGTTATGCCAATTATTTTAGCAAAGCGGACCGGATGATGCGTCCTAAGTTGGCAGATGGTACCTTCTTTACCCCTTTCAACAGTTTAGAGGGAGCCGATTTTGAGCCTTGTGCTGGTTTTCACGAAGGAACCGCTTGGAATTATGCCTACTATGTGCCACATGATATACCTCGATTGATAAAGCGGATTGGTGGTCAGAAAAAATTTGTAGCGCAATTACAACAGGTCTTTGATAAAGGTTGGTACGACCCAGCTAATGAACCAAATATTGCTTATCCCTATCTCTTTAGTCGCTGTAAAGGCGAGGAGTGGCGCACCCAGAAAGAGGTGAAACGTCTGTTAGATCGTTATTTTACCACAAAACCAGATGGTATTCCTGGAAACGATGATGCTGGAACCATGTCTACTTGGGCCATCTTTAGTATGATGGGCATTTATCCCGATTGTCCAGGGGTTCCAATGTATACAGTAACCTCGCCCGTCTTTGATAAAATCACGATAGAGCTCAACCAGAACTACTATAGCAAAGATAAACTCGTGATAGAGAAAACCTCGAAGAAGAAAGATGGATTTATTCGTCGTGTTTCGCTCCAAGGTAAAAAGGCTGGATTTAGAATCAGTCACCACGATTTATTAGAGGCTGGCTCTCTGCAGTTGTCCTATTAAATAGCAGGTAAGCTGTTACCGTTAATCTTCCGATATAAATCGAGAGCATAGATATCCGTCATGCCAGAGATAAAATCTAACACCGCCTGTATCTTACCATAAAGCGTGGGTGCATCAATCTGGTACTGACTAGATATTCTGCCAATCAGCAATTTAGAGTAGGCCTTATCTGGCGAGGTAACCGCTTCAATCAATCCATCTAATAGTGTTGTTACAATGCGATAACCCGCTAATTCAACATCTAGCACCTCTTTGGAGCGATAAATCTTAGCAAAGGCAGTGGTTGAGCAATCTTGGTAGGCTTTACGCGAACGTGCGGTGATGCTTTCCATCAGTGGTGTGGTACGTGTACCAGCCAAGAACTCCTCTTCGTGCTCCATAAAAGTGGTTACACACTCACCAATCAAGATACCAATCACAATGGAGCGTAGATAAACAATCTGTTCGTTAATATCCTCTACCATCTTAAAGACCTCTAGTGTACGTTGCAATCGGTGTTCATCTAGGAAAGCCATAAAAAGGGCCTTGGTCTCCTCTGTGGTTAATATTTTTAGCTTATGCGCATCCTCTATATCCATGAGTTGGTAGCAGATATCATCTGCAGCTTCTACTAGATACACAAGCGGATGACGGGCATATCGAAGTGGCTCTTTCTGTACACATAGCATGCCTAGATGGTTGGCAACCGTAGCAAAATCGGCTTTCTCACTTTTAAAGAAACCAAATTTTGATTTCTCCCCAGCTAACTGTGCGGAGTAGGGATATTTTACAATAGCAGCCAGTGTGGGATAGGTCAGGGCAAAGCCACCCTTTCGTCGTCCCTTAAACTGATGGGTTAAAAGTCGGAAAGCATTAGCGTTCCCCTCAAAATGAATCAAATCGTCCCACTCCTCAGCGGTTAATCTACTCTTTAAATACAATCCTTTTCCTTCCGAAAAATAGGTGGATATAGCCTTCTCTCCCGAATGTCCAAAGGGTGGGTTACCCATGTCGTGTGCCAAGCAGGCTGCCGATACAATGGTACCAATCTCTTGTACGTGACTTTTTTTTAGTGTGGGTTCTTTCTCGATGAGAGCTTTAGCCACATCGTTGCCCAACGATCGGCCTACACAAGAGACCTCCAGGCTATGTGTTAATCGATTATGTACAAATATACTACCAGGTAATGGAAACACTTGTGTTTTATTCTGTAAACGTCTAAAAGGAGCGGAAAAGATAAGGCGGTCAAAATCTCGCTGAAAGGTAGAACGGTCATCTTTGTGAGGCTCATGATAGGCCTCTAATCCAAAACGTTTCGTTGATAGTAATTGATTCCAATCCATACTTTTTTAATGTAAGTGTTAATACACAAAGGTAGAAAAAAGCAATGAATATAAGTTGTTCTGTTTTTCTTTTCGTTTAAAAAAATAAAATTCCACGATTAATTGACTTGAATTATGTATTTTCGCATTTCAAACTAACATAATTGCTCCCTATGAAAATTCAAGTCATAAATAAATCAAACCATCCATTACCTTCGTATGCCACCCTATTGTCTGCTGGAATGGACCTACGTGCCAATCTAGAGGAACCCATTGTTTTAGCTCCTTTAGCACGTTGTTTAGTACCTACTGGACTATATATTGCATTGCCTCAGGGTTATGAAGCGCAGGTGCGTCCTCGTAGTGGTTTGGCCATAAAAAAGGGTATTTCTGTTTTGAATTCACCCGGAACAATTGATGCCGACTATCGCGGAGAGATAGGCATTGTTTTGGTCAACCTATCTAATCAAGAATTTGTGATAGAAGATGGCGAACGTATTGCACAAATGGTGATTGCACAATATACACAAGCGCAATGGATAGAAGTAAAAGAGCTTAGCGTTACCCAACGTGGTGTTGGTGGCTTTGGTCATACTGGTAAAGAATAATTAGCTATGTATAATCGGACGATACTACCTTTGCTGTTTCTTGTTGCCACTCTTTGGCTAACAACCAGTTGCTCCTCTCTCTA
>JAQWAN010000188.1 GCA_028707655.1 Bacteroidaceae bacterium | reverse complement strand
CAGTTGGGCGCTTAAAGCCGTATCCTCGGCTTCCACCACCTTCATAGCAGGATGATGGCGTAAGAAATCGCGGCACTGCATCAAGGCAATAGGATGAGAATTTACCTCCACTATATCTGTCCAATCCTCATCGGGCAAACAAACAATGGAATGCGATATATGCAGCTTATACTCTTTAATGATATGTACACCACTATTTTTTATCAATTCATGGTTTTGTAAAAGACTACCCGCAATCGTGTTTTCTATGGCCATTAGTGCCAACACCTCACCATCTTTCTTCACACAGTTGAGCACCTCCTCAAAAGTAGCACAACAAATCAGTTCTATTTCCTCCTTAGGAAAACAGTGATGAGCTGCTATGTCGTGATAGGAACCTTTTGCCCCCTGTATTGCTATTTTTTTCATACGCCTTGCTAACAAAAAAGTCCCGCTTCTTTTTAAAAGCGGGACTCTATTAATTATTTTTCAAATTACAATATTCATACAATCTCCCGCTTCACTTCTGGATAAAAGTAAAAGTAATAAAAGAAGAATGTAAAGGATAATGTAATCATTGTTTCAATATGTTCGTTTCTATGGCAAATATACTACATATTTACGAAAATACAACTTTTTTCATTATTTTTTTCCTCTCTTGGTGCGTATACCTTGCGACCACTCTAATAACAAGCCTGTAGGACACAGCGTTCTACAATAGGGACGATGCACCACGAGCGAGAGTAGCAAAAAGAGTAGTGCAAAGATAAGTACAAAGGTGTTGGCCGATTCAAATAAGAAAGCCGAGAACAATTCGTAGTTTACCCAATCCATAGCGACCCCTAGCCACATTAATACCACCAGCACAAGAAACAAGACCATACGGAAAACACGTAGTTGTTGCATGGTCTTCGGATTTATTCGCCATTTCTTAACGGGCAATTTGCCCATAAGCTCCTGCGCCGATCCAAAGGGACAAACCCACATACAGTAATAATTTTTTTTCCCGAGAAAAGGCAATACAACAGCTAAGACAAGCATCAGGAGCAGTACCAAGGCAGAAAAGAGATGCACTCCATTATTCAACCAGTTTAGCAATAGAGATATAGAGATAAAAGTACCCGTCCAAAAGCCCAATACCAGCACATTTAAAAAGAGCAATGCAGTACGATATTCTCTTCGTCTAAAGCCAAAAGCAACGATCAACCCAGTTAATAAAACGAGCAGTGCCACTATTGTTTTGGCATTCCAATCCATAGCTCCATACGCATGTGCCGATTGTATCGATGTTATATGCGATAGGGTTAAGAAGATGGTTTGATTTACAGCAGTGGAACTCATTGAAGCGCCCGACACTACATCAGGAGCATAGGTAGCCACCTCTTTCAGTCGTACCCCAACCCATTGTTGTAAAATACCCTTCTGCTCCACTCTCCCCCAAAAACTGGGTGTCTCGCCATTTGGCAATGCTACAACAGCTTTAATCGTTCCGTTTTCGATGGCAATAAACACCGGTGTTGCACCAGCAAAACCTTTGATCTCTGCACCATAGGGTTCCGAAGAATAGATATGCACTCCGTTTTGCAACTCCCAAACAGCAGGTCTCACTTGCTGGAAAGTCATTCCAGAATAACCTAAACGACGCACATACTCTTCGTTCAAAGGAAAAACTAAGTCCCCTTTTGTTGCAGCAACACCGCTAAGAGATGTATGCATGGAAGATTCATGGGTTGTGGAGTGAACAGGATGTCCCACTGCTTTTGTCCGCACTGCTAAAGAGAGTAATAAAACAACCACTAAAGCTAGTCCTAAAAAATGATTCAACAGATCGATCCGTCCCCGTTGTTGTAACGTATGCATGCTCCAGAAAGAGGAGCGTTTATTTCCACCTCTACATCCTCCGCCATTATTACCCTGCAAACCCGATTGGTTTCGTTGGTTTCGTTGTCCCCTTGCATTTCCTCTATTTCCCTTGTTTGACATAACCTATATACTTTAAATTTTTCTATCTATCCTCCCGCAAGAATGCGATTTTTCCCGCAAGAATAGGATAAACAAGGTCCATATTTATACATTAATGCCTCCTCATAACTAAACATGCAACCCTATCTAAACTTTCTCTCCAGAAGGATAAGCTCTTTTTGAGCCTGCACAAAAATAACCAAAAAAGAAGAAGGTTACTCCTCTTTTAACACAAAAGAATCGGCATCTGCCAATACTGGAAATTTTTCTCTAAAGCGTTGTAATGCAGTCTTATCCAAGGTTGCCGTTAGCAGCTCCTCCTGTTCAGTAGAAGTAGCTGTTAAAGATTTACCATAGGCGTTAATTATAGCTGACGACCCATTATATAGCGTTGCTGTATCCTCCCCTACACGGTTCACACCAACCACATAACATTGATTTTCTAATGCACGTGCAACTAGCAATGTGTTCCATACGGCAATACGACTCGTAGGCCAATTGGCCACATAAAGAATCACATCGTAGGGGTCTTTAGCTGTATTACGCGAAAAGAGAGGAAAACGTAAATCGTAACAGATCTGCAACAAAAAGCGATAACCCCGATAGGAAACAATCACCCTATTCTCTCCAGATTGATACGCCTTTTGTTCGCCACCATACGTAAACAGATGTCGTTTATCATAATGGTCCACCGTTCCATCTGGCTGTACAAAGTAGAAGCGATTAAAAAAAGCCCCCTCTTGTTCAACAGCCACACTTCCTGCCAGCGCCACTTGATAATCGGCCGCCATCCGTTTCATCCACGTAAGGGTTTGCTGCTGTCCATCTGCTACCCCCTGAGGTGTCATCACAAAACCAGTGGTAAACATCTCCGGCAACACGAAAAGGGCGATAGGTTCATCCCCACCTGTAGCAGCTTGCTTCATTAGCTCCGCAAGCCGCCGCTCTATCTTTTCAACATTCAGAGCAGGCGCACACCAAGCTATATCCAATTGTAATGCAGCTATTCTCATTGTAAAAGAAACGCACGAAATGCAGCATAATCCGTAGATAGAGGAACACTACACACCTCTCTTTTTAAGAACCAAGCCAATCGTTCAGGCATTGGCACTGGCACGCCAAGGATAGGTTCCACACGATCTAAGAACTTAGCAGGATGTGCTGTCTCCAAGAAGATACCATCTTCACCCGGCTGTAATTTTTCATGTAGAGCTCGCATACCACATGCACCATGTGGATCGAGTACATAATTCTCCTCAGAGAAAGTCGCTTTCATGGTTTCCGCAATCTGTTCATCCGTATAACTCACGCCACTTATATCCTTCACAATAGCCGAATGCTGTTTACCATATAGGTCGACCACCCGTTCAAAATTACTAGGGTCACCCACATCCATGGCATTCTCAATCGTTACCACCGAAGGTTTAGGCAACGCATTACCCGTCTGTAGATACTGGAAAAACATATCGTTCCGATTATTAGCCGCGATAAAACGTTGAATAGGCAATCCCATTCGTTTAGCAAATAAGCCGGCAGTAATATTTCCTAGATTACCACTTGGCACACAAACCACTAACTCTTTGTTACGATGTAACTTTTTCCATTGCGCATAGGCATAGAAATAATAAAAAGATTGTGGTAAGAAACGTGCCACATTAATGGAATTAGCAGAGGTCAAGGTGAGTTTCTTGTTCAATTCGCTATCCATAAAAGCCGATTTCACTAAAGCCTGACAATCATCAAACGTACCATCAATAGCCACTGCTGTACAGTTCTGTCCCAGCGATGCAAACTGTTTCTCCTGCACCTCGCTCACTTTTCCCTTAGGATAGAGCACATATACATGGATGCCCTCTACGCCTAAAAAGCCATTTGCCACAGCACTTCCAGTATCGCCCGATGTAGCTACCAGCACATTCACCCTTTTGCCATCATCCGTTTGCATCAAATAGCGTAGTAAACGTGCCATAAATCGTCCACCCACATCTTTAAAAGCAAGTGTCGGTCCGTGAAATAGTTCTAGTGCATAGATCGAATCCTTCACCTTTTTCAGCGGAATATCGAAAGAGAGCGTATCGCGTACAATTTTTTCTAAATCTTCGGTAGGAATATCCTCACCAAAAAAAGCCTGTGCCACTCTACATGCAATGTCCTGTAAAGACATATGCTCTATCTCCTCAAAAAAGGAAGCAGGTAAAGCCTCTATTCGTTCCGGCATATATAAGCCCCTATCCGGTGCAAGTCCACGTACCACTGCCTCTTTGAGCGATACGATTGGTGCCTTTTTTTGTGTGCTATAATAGTTCATTCTATTTTTTTTATCGTTTACAAATCTTTCTCTATCTGTAGTAGAGCCTTCATCAGCTCATCTCCCTCTAAGCAGCCATAGCTCC
>JAQWAN010000187.1 GCA_028707655.1 Bacteroidaceae bacterium | reverse complement strand
AGATGGCAATTCAAATATGTTTCATTGGGTTCCATAGTAATTGCACTTACAATGCCATTTATTGAGATGCTTATGTATGGATTTACACCTACATTTTATTACCTACTCGTTTGTTTATTTCTGATACTAATTTTACACCGAAAGAACATCATTCGGCTAAGGGAAGGAAAAGAACTAGGGGCATAAAAAAATACTGATAGGCTCCATTACAGCGTCTATCAGTATCTCAAAACAAGTGCTTTGGCTACCTAACAAATCACTGTTAGATAAGCCTATTTATTTATTAACTTCGTCTAATATTTCTTGGATTTCATCCATACAACCGCCACAACCAGTGCCTGCTGTTGTTTCATCTCCAACTTCTTCTACTGTTTTTAACCCTTTTTCTTTAATTGCTTTTACAATTTCGCTTTTGTAAATTTCATTACAACTGCATATTAAAATATCTTCTTCCATCTTTATAAAATTTAAATGAATTTAAAACGTTTTATTTCTTTGTTAATTACTCTAATGATATATAGTGCAATATACACATTTTTCTTTTGGATTGTATGATATAGCGTTAAAAATATGCGTTTTTTTCGCTAAACTTTACGGACGTTTCTTTTCTACAACAAAAAATCATTATTTTGGTGTATTAACATCTCATTTCAAATGTAATGAAAATATAGAAAAAAATCTACTTTCCATCCACTTTCAGTCGATTTACGCCATCATCTTTTGTTTGAATAAGTTTCAAGTAGAAATAGACTCCTATTTAAGCATACATCAACGTATACTAGATTATACTTTTTATTCATCTTTAAGTAGAAGCAGACTTCTATTAAGCCATAACCAAAGTTACATTATTTATTTTAAAATCATAGCCTATTACAATTTTTTTATATAGAAAAAACAGATTTAAGCACCTTTATCACAGCTCAATTTCAGACACTTACACATAATCCGTTATAGAATCATCTATCCTCCTACCCTTTCTCTATTCTTCGGTAGAAAAGTACTTTTTCATCCCTTCACAGCCATTCGTTCAAGTGGATTTCAAGGCGCATCTTCTAGCTTTTATTTAGCGCTATTTAACTGTTTTTTCTTTTGTTCTTTAGCTTCAGCTCTCATCGCCTTATATTGTATTTTTTCCTCTTTAGTAAACTTGAAAACACATTTACCTAAAGGATTAAAACACCTATTACATGAGATACAGTCGGCAGTAGTCTTTTCGCCATCCCTCCACTTTTTAATCAGATCAGGCTCACAGATTAATGCACGGCACAATGATATAGCCGCTATTTTTGTATCTAAGAGAATCGAATTTGCCATCTCTACATCTCGAATACCTCCTACAAGAATAACAGAAGCCTCTACTTTTTCCGCCAATCTCTTAGCTGCCTCTAAATGGTACGCCGTATGTTGTTTAGAGCGTGATGGGCCATATGTACCTGTTATTGTACCTCCACTAACCTCAATAGCATCCACTCCAATACGTGAGAGTTCTTCCGATAGGGCTAAGAACTCCTCCTCTGTTACCCCCAAATTCTCCCGATGATAATCGGAGTTATTTAATTTTATCCACACCGGATAATCCTTACCAGCTTTTCTTTTTATTTCTTGTGCTATCTCCATAACGATACGCGATCTGCCACTGAAATCGCCGCCATATTCATCAGTTCTATTATTGTACATAGGACTCAAAAACTTATTTAAAAGATAGCCATGCGCCCCATGCATTTGCACACCATCAAAGCCAGCTTCTTTAGCAATTACAGCAGCCGCAGCAAATTCCTTTACAAGTTCCTTAACCTGCTCCGTAGATAAAGGAGTAGGCACAATCCCAGTTGCTGGGTCCTTCACTGCTGAGGGAGCATAAATCGTTTCCTGCGAAGTAACAGATGCCTGTGATCCAGCATGATTCAATTGAGCAACAATCTTAGTACCATAACCATGCACCTTATCCACTACTCTTTGAAGACTTGGAATAGAATCCTTTTGCATCAAAACAATAGGATCAGCCAATTGATCTGTTTTGGAGAAACTAACAAAGCCAGTGATTATCAATCCCACTTCTCCTTTAGCAAGCGCCTCGTATCTCTCATAAATCTTAGCACTAGGTTTACCATCAATTGCCGCATACTCAAATGTAGCCGACCTTATCATCTTGTTCTTCACTTTTATACCACCAACTACCCCTTGTTCAAATATTTTGTTTCTATCCATTACTATTTTTGTTTCTAATTGAGTCCTTTATTTTCAGTTGCGTTATCTATTTACCTAGAACATACGTTTCGAATGTACAGAAAAAAGGAATACAACGCTTCTCTCCCTCTTTTAGTAGTAGAAATATCGAGTAACGCAAATTACAAGGTCAAGATATGTTCCCCTTTTTTAATATAATCCGTTAGCGGTTGCCCCATGAACTTTACCTCCACGCCAAGGGCACGCAGCGTATCTGTAGCACCATATTTATCTGCACAAGCCAAACAAGCCTCCACGTGCACACCACTCTCTATCATTTGTTGCACCTCAGCTTGCACCTCTCTATTTTCGCCCACCAGTTGAGCAGATCATCCCCAAATGATAATATTTACCTCGTCCTATAATCCCATCATTTTAGTCTTAGTAGAATACATCAAAATCATATTCGTGATGGTATCTCTGTTTGTAGTTGTCCACAAGATATTTATTTTTTCCATTTTGTTTGTCCCTATTATCCCTTCACACTTATTACATACTCACTAATAGAAGAGGGCAATGCTATGTCTGGTTGAGCAACAAAAGCTCTCTTTTTGCCACTAGCTATCACATAATGGCTAAGAGCTATCCCCATATCCACCCATTGTATGTCGTATGGTAAGCCATAACTCTCCACTTCAGGATTCCTTACAATGTAAAAGTGCATCGTTCCCGCAGCATCTAAAACCAGTCTCCAAGGTTGTAAATTAACGCCACTAGGAGCAAGTCGCACATATTCTAATTGCTCTCTTTTTTCTACAGAGCTAATAGGCGTATTAAAATCGCCACTAAAAAAGAGCGTATCAAAATCCTTACGTGTACCTGTATGTGCAGCCACTTGCTCTTGCAACGCCACACTATCTTTTGCTTTTCCAACCGGAGAGATAATAGGAATCAGTTCCCCCTCTTCCAGCTCGATAGTAGCAGATAAAGCAGCTCTATCAAAAGTACCACCCAGCCAACAAGTGTGCAGACCAATGCTTTCCACAAACAACACTAAGTTCTCAAAAACATAGCCCAAATCGAGCAGTTCATCTTTCGTATTATACAATTTCGTAACAAGAAACGCAGGAGCATCCGTAATCTTTCCGTACGTTCCAATTTTTCCAGTCGTGGTATTCGATGACTCCACCAGTTCCATCTTAATCGTGTTTCCAAGCAGACCAACAAGATTTTCTTTCTTAGCCAAATAGTCGTTTATCTTTTCTTTCTCGTCCACTGTAAGTTGTTCTCCAGAATAAGCTCTTACCGATCTACGTTTCATTATTGCATCTTTCATCCTCATGATTTTATATTTTTATTCTAAACGATTCATTATCGCCATACTATTTAAACTAGCGCCTCACCCTTCCCGTTTTATAGGTAACAGATATAGCTCGTAGTCCCTTATCGACTACAAGTATACAATAGTTACTGCTAATACACAACACCTTACCATTGGGTAGGCAAGTAACCAAAAGGATAGTGTATTGAAAAACAGAGTATTATAAATGAATAGAAACTGCGTTTTTTTTTAGTAAATATTTAGAGCCGATAAATAAGAACTATTTTAAAATTTTGAGTTACATTTGTAACCTTACTATACATTAGGTAGTGCAGATATTCAATTGTTTAGAGTACATATTGCCCATCTGTATAAGATTATATAAAGATAATAGAGCCATTATGAATGATAAAAGGGTACAAGGAATATTAGAGAAACTCGATGTAGAGCATCCGCTGTGTGTATGTCCAATTAAAGATGTTTTAGCAGAGATGTTAGATAAATGGACCATGATGATTGTTCTAGTTCTTGGAAAACATAAAGTCTTACGTTTTGCCGACTTACGAAGAAGTGTGATAGGCATATCCCCTAAGATGCTGACCAAATCATTACGTGTATTAGAAAGAGATGGTCACGTAGCACGTCAAGTATTTCCAGAAGTCCCCATTCGAGTAGAATATAGTCTAACAGAACAGGGTGAAATATTTCTGGTAAAATTAGTCGACCTAGCCGCTTGGATAAAACCATTTATACCCTCTATTGTAGAAAGCAGAGAGAAATATAAAAAAAACAGGACCTAAGCAGCTGAGAAATAAGCAACAGAGTGAGAAGCTAAACATACACCAAATACTTATACAGAGCTACCTTTGTCCAATCGTTTATTAGGCAAACCAAGCAATCCCCTAAAA
>JAQWAN010000186.1 GCA_028707655.1 Bacteroidaceae bacterium | reverse complement strand
CTATGCATGGAGAAAGAGAAAACAGCAACAGCAGCAGAGATACTCCTGAACCAACCCAACAGCATAAATCTATATCTCAAGGGTTTTATACAAAACCTATACCTACGTCCCTCCTGCTCCTCCTGCCCAACACGTGGACTGAGCAGCGGGTCCGACTTAACGATTGCCGATTATTGGGGTATCGATAAAATAGCACCGCAGTTAGACGATGATAAGGGAACGAGCCTAGTTATGCTACATACCGATAAGATAAAGATTGAACAGCTCGATGCAGAATGGCAAAAAACAGACTACAGCAGTTGCCTCCCATTTAATCCAGCCATAGTACAGTCGGATGCCCTGCATAAAAAGAGTGAACTTTTTTATAGGGAGGTAACAACAGACAACCTACTCGAGCTAATAGAGCGATATACTAAAACAACACGTTCCGATAAAGTGATTGCTCAGCTTAAAAGAAAACTAAAGAGTCTTTTGCACGGCAAGAGGAAGTTGTAGACCCATCGGCCAACAACACTAAAGCGTGTGCATACCGCTAGGCCCAATCCAGAGCCCTTTATATTTATGCACAAAAGCCCCTAAGTCAGCTGCTCTTTCTTTGAAAAAAAACAGGTAGTAATTACCGCAAAACAGAGCTATTTTTCAATCGAAAAACAGCTGTTTTTACCATAAAAAAGAGCTGTATTTGCGTTCAAATATAGCTATCTTCTGCGCACAAGAGTTTTGGAAATGTAAACTGTTTTTTCTACCTATAAGCGAGAGATAATAAAGCTATTCCTAAAATAGAGGTCGCCTGCACAGAGCGTATGGTCCAACCCAAAGGAGGAGTACAAAACCGTTTATTTATTCATTCATTGGAATAAATAAAGGGAATAGGTTGGCATAGCATCTTTCTAAATCGATTGATAAATGGCTCTATACTGCTCCACAATGGTGTCTACACCAAATCGTTTTACATTCTTTAGACCTGCCTCTATCTTTTCTGCTCGATAGGAATCGTCATTAATAGCACGAAGAAAGCCCTCCCGAATGGAGGAAACGGAAGTCGGGTCGACCATGCAACAAGCACCGCCGGAGACCTCTATGATGGGTTCTATTTGAGAGGTTACTACGATTCGTCCCGTAGCCTGTCCCTCAATAAGTGGCATGCCAAACCCCTCAAAGACAGAGGGAAAGGAAACCACATCGCACGCTCTATACTCCTCCACAATCTCTTGATCGGTTAGGTTACACTTGGAGATACAAGATATCTTATGTTGCTGCAACAGCTGCTTTATGTTGGGAGTTAACTCTCCCACCACCACTAAATCGCAAGGAATACCCTCTAATGCTGCAATCACTCTTTCTAAGTTCTTGTTCCAAAAAGTACCCAGGTGTAGAATACGTGGTCTTTCCTTATGGAAGGTCTTGGGCGAAAAAGAGAAAACCGGATCGATAGGATCATAAACAACAGATACCTTGTTGGGAGAAACCGTATAGTTTGCTAACAGTTCTTGCCTAGTGGTTGCAGAGATACAGACCACACGATCTACACATTTTAAGGGCAGATAGAACCAAAAGAGATGCACAAAGGCTCTCTTTAAAGGGTTCATTTTTTTGTGCAAAAAAGATAAATCGTGAATGGTTAGCACACGCTTACAGAAGGGCATTGCAAGTAATAGATAGTGTACATCGCCTGTAACATGATTTATGCCCTGCTTGTTTCTAGCACGAAAAGCGCAATATAAATTGGTTGCTATTTTTTTTAGGGAGATAAGGTAGAAGGGGGAATAGCTAATGGAGATGGAACAAAAATCTTTCATCCGCTCCATAATAGGGGTAAACACCTTCTCAATACTAAACCCTACCTTTCTATTTCGTATAAAAAAAGTAACACTCTCTTTCTTATTTAACACTTTGTCGTTCATAGTCCGTATTTATAAATACGCCCTTGTAGGGCTCAAAATAATCATTGTCTGGTCCGTAGTTGGAAAAGCCCTTTTTCATACTGACAAAGCTATAGAAAACCACCAATAAAATGATGAATAGTTTTCCGTAATTAGCTCTCAGAATAGATACGGCAAAAGGGATGAGGAAAATACTTGCTAGGTCGTAATACATCAACGCTCTAGCAACAAACACTTGGAATATGGTATTACTGAATAAGACATAAAACAAGCAACCAATAAAATACATATTAAAAAGCGTGTGAAAAGAGTTGCCTTTGTTTTTTATCTTACTATCGTAGAACCACAAAACAGCTATCCAGATGAGTTTTCGAGCTAAAGAAATAGCAGCTGTAACCAACGAAACATCCTCGGCAGTAGCGACGTAAAAATCTATTTTTTCCCTCATGTCATCACCTAGTACATAGAATATAGCTGGAGGGATGCGGTTAATAATACCAGAGAGGGCAATGATTAAGACAACTGAGAAAGAGCTGGCATAGATATACCAAGGAAATCGCTTTCCTAAGAAGGGAATCAACAAAAACATTAAGCAGGTCTTGTGGAAAAAGAACGCCACCAATAGCAGTAGATAAAACAGGGCTTTTCTACCATTCAGATAGTAAGCCAATCCTACAAAACAAAGGGCTACGGCTATAAACTGCCTATTCATACCTAGATAAGGCACAGTAGCAGCATAGAACAAAAGTAGCGCCATAAAGGGATAGGCCGATATCTTAAAGATGGCATGAAAAAATAGGCCATAAAAAATAAGGGCATAGACCACCAGAAAGACGGTATAATCGGCTGTGATGCTGCGAATGAGAAAGACCAATAAAACATAGCCTGCATCTAGAGAATAATCGTCAAACAGAAAAAAGTTGTCAAAGAAATCGTAATAGGCATACCAATCGGACCCTGTTTCCCAACGAAAACCATCGTGAAACACCAACATAGAAAATGCAATAAAAACAAGAACTTGTTGGTTTTTACGAACAAAATCACTGTTAAATGCTTCTAAAAGGGCAAACGTTGCTAAAAGAAGAAGGGTAAATATATACATATAATCAAGATTGATCTAAATCATTAAACCGGCCATACCACTGTTTGTTGTTACGACTCCTTTTCTTGGAAAGATAGCTTAAGCGGCTTGTTTGTATTTCTCACGCATATCTTGCACCAAGACACTACCTATGGTGAAAAAGATACCTAGAAAGACAAAACCAATTAACACGAGCGATTTTTTTGGTTTAGCAGGTTTTAGAGGTACCGTAGCGGGCTGAATAATGGTGTAAACAGGGATACGCTCTTGCACCTTTGCTTTTGCCATCTGCAACTGCTTGGCCACTTGAGAATAGGCGGAGTAAGCCATCTGGTATTCGTTTTCTAAACGTTGCTCTTCCGATTTGAAACGAGCTTTCACAATGTTTAGATTGCCATCTACATAGGTGGAATAGGCACGTTGTGCAACAACATACTCTTTTTCAGCTTCCTTATATAGCCCCTCTACATATTCTAAATCTTTACGCGATTTCTCGGTTCTATAATTGGCCACATAGTCTTGCAGCTTTATACGTACTGCATCGGCCACAGAAGCAGAGATTAAAGGATCTTGCATACGAATGGTAAGCGAGATGACACTTGTTTTTCTATCGACCGAACAATTTATTTTTGCCGCAATAGCAGCTGCCATGTCCGCCTCTGTTTGGGTGAGGTAGAATGGGTCAATCTTTTCTTCTGGAGCTCGTTTGGCGTGCTTTTTACTTAATATCATGTTTTTTATCCGAATAGGAAAAGCGATGATATAGCTCCACCAAGATTTTTTCTGCTTCTTCAGCATATAGGTATAGAGCGTCATATCAATGCTCCCATCTGCCGATTTAACTTTGGTATCAAAGAGGTCGACTAGGAAATTAAGGGAGGAGATAACTTGTGGATAAAGCTGTGGCAAAATAGCATCTTCCGTAGAAACGCCCATATCTAAACCAGCCATAGAGGCTAATGCATTGACGCCTCCTGATAATGAATTTGCTTCAGATGATTCTGGTGCTAAGGTGATACGTGTTTCATACTCTTTTGGAATACTAAAAGCTACCACCACACCAATAACAGCTGCAATACCACAATTGCGATAGAACCGTTTTTTTTGTTTCCAAAATTTCTGTACTAAGGCAATTAAATCTAATTCATCTTTCTTCTCCAAAGTAGTATCTTTTACTTCTTTATCCATATTCATGGGGCTTATTTAAATATATTAGACATAGTGGCAATCATTGTAGCAATAGAAGCCGTGGAGGTTCCTATACTTAAAATCTCGGGTAACGACATTCTACCCTTTTGCTTCTTGCTAGGAATTACAATCTCACAACCGGGTTGAATGGCATCTTTATCTCCCGAACGTAAACGGGCCACTGTTCCGTTCATATAAACAACATAAGCACGTCGTTTCTTAGCCGTTAAGCTATACCCACCGGCCATATTTAC
>JAQWAN010000185.1 GCA_028707655.1 Bacteroidaceae bacterium | reverse complement strand
TTATACGCCAACTGCAAAGCCATCATCAGATTAGTTGGACTAAGCAATATAATATGTTTTGCATAGGCATACTGACTTAAAGAGGGGTCATTTTGTACGGCCAATATATATGAAGCCTCATTAGGAATAAACAACAACACATAACCAATGCTGTTTTCTACTAATGTTGCGTAGTTTTTTGCTGCCAACTCATCAATATGGCGTTTAACCGAACGAAGATGCTCTTGCAAGCTTACCGCTCTTTCCGCTTCAGTAACAGCCGACATATAGGTAACATATGCAGTCAAAGAGACCTTGGAGTCAATAATCACCGAACGATTATCGGGAAAGTGAACCACTACATCTGGACGATAATGTTTACCATTTGCAGATTTCACATCCTCTTGCACCACATACTCCTCATCTTTGCGCAACCCAGAATGTTGCAAGATACTCTCCAATAACATCTCTCCCCAATCGCCCTGTATCTTTGAATTGCCCTTTAAGGCTTTCGTTAAATTAATAGCATCCTCTCCAATTTTTTGGGTACGCTTCATCATCTCTTCGATGGTTTTCTCTATAGAAGCTTTATTGGCTGCTCCAGATATATTATTCTGTTTTACAGCCTCCTCAAAATGCATCATTTTATCTTTCAAAGGGTTTAAGATAGCAGCAATCTGTTCACTGTTGACCTGTTGTAAAGAGCTCGACTTCCGCTCTAAAACATCGTTAGAGAGGGCCTGGAACTCCACTTTAAGCAGTTCGTTTTTCTCTTTCCACTGCTGCTCCATCTGTTGGCGCAGCTGCTCAAAATTTTCTTTGGTCGCCTTTTGTGTCTCCCTAAAAGAATTACGTTCCGATTCAAAAAAACTTTTTAGGGTAGCAATCTCCTGTTTCGCCTTCTCTTTTTCAAGCTGCAAAAGCTGGTCATAAGTATTTTTTTGCAGCTCCAACTCCCGGTCAAACTGACTGCGTTCACCCTTTTGTAGCGTAACCAAACGCATCTTCTCTTGCTCAGCACTACCTAATTCTTGCCGCATTCTTGTCAACTGCTCTTGGAGTATTTCTTGTTGTTCTTTTGCTTGTTGTAATTCGTTCAAACAACGCATTCTTGTCTTCTTAGAAAACCACGTCGCTATACCCCAGCCCATCATAAAGAGGAGTATAAGTCCAAAAATATCCACTATTTGCATCTATCTATTTATTAAATTGTTTACATCGATTATAAGATCGACCCACCCGCTGCTTTTCTTGGTTAGTAACAGCTATAAACACTCAAAGTAACCTTATTTTTGTGAAATACACAAAACATTATATCGTATTCTGAAAACTAATCTGTATATTTGCAGCAATTACACATGGGCTTGACTGGATTTGACAGCGAGCTGGGATGATATGTAAGCATGCAGTGCATTGATAGTTGGCACTTAAATCTTAGTTATCAAAAATTTTATCTGGCGAAAATAATTACGCTCTTGCTGCTTAATCGAATCATAGTAGATTAGCTTAATTTCTGTACTAGGTACGGAAACGAGACATCACTCAAAAGCTGTTGTTCCGAAGCTCTTTGGTTTAGTGGTGCAGTAAATCGGGAATAGTTGACAGTCGCCTTGAACTGGCAATGAAACTAAAGAGGATAAGGTATATAGCAGTGGCTCTGGTCTGCTATATATTCGAAAATTTAGGCAGAGATAAGCATGTAGAAAGCATATGGTTTCCTCGTTTGGACGAGGGTTCGATTCCCTCCAGGTCCACTAAAAAAACCACCTAAGATAAATTATCTTAGGTGGTTTTTATTTTTAGGGTAACACTACTTTATCGAATGGTAACCATAGTAGCTCCAAATCCGTACTCACTAAAGGAAGCATCTTGCGAAGTACACGAGCGGAATTTCCGTCGCAACTCATCGAGCACTGCTTTACGCAACACACCATCGCCTTTACCATGAATAAAAACTATTTTCTTTCCTTTTTCCGATAGGTGTTCGCGCATCGTCTTCTCAAAACAATCCATTTGATACTTTAAGATATCTGAATTGCTCATACCAGCCGTTGTTTCTAACACTTCGTTCGCATGTAAATCTACCACCAATGGCTCATTAGAGAGCTTCTTAGTAGAGATACGTGCACGTTTTGGTTTCTCCTCCCCTTTTTGCAGCATAGCCATACGCAATTCATCTGGCGATACAGACAAAGGTTTAACTACCTCATCGTCTACCACTAAATCGTAGCGCAAAGTAGGTTCATCAAAGAAAGCCGACTCGGTAAAAGAGTGCAGTTTATAAAATTTCACAACATCAATACGAAGCTCCACCGCCATAGCTGGTTTACGGGTAAACAACTTATCCATTTTAAAAGGAATAAGTTGCACCACTAAACGCTGCATATCATTGAGCACCTCCTTTTCAAACTCCTCTATTAAGAGTTTGGTGTTGGGCTCCATCAATCCATGGGAACGAACATTCCATTTTGCAGCCTCCACATTAGCATAGGTGTAATAGAAATAATAATTACTATCGTTCACCAAATAAGCGGCATAACCAGTTGTAGAAATCTGTTTACAATCGTCGGGAACAAACGCAAGTAAAACATTCAAACGTTCTCCCTCTCTTGTCTCTTGAACAGGCATAAAACGAGGTTTTTCCACAACAGGTGTACTAGATACCGGTTGCGGCGATTTGGTGGGTTGTTGTACCTTAGGAGGTGTAGGTGCCGAACGCTGGATATTATACTTATCCGTGTCAATCACTACACACTCACGTTTCAACATAGGGATATCAAACCCATCTTCATCCTCAATCAATACGGTATCATTACCGGTAAATCCTTTTACTATTCCTCCGCCTACTTCACTGAGAAAGCGTACTTTATCTCCTATTTTCATATTTTTCAGCAATTATGTTATTGCAAATATCGTTACTTTTCAGCAAAATCACTACTTTTGCACAAATATTTATCATGAATACAACGAAAGAGATTAAAATAGCAGCATTCAACTATGAATTGCCCGATGAACGTATCGCCAAATTTCCACTTTCTAAACGAGACGAATCTAAATTATTGATTTATAATAAAGGAAACATCTCTCAAGATCTCTTCCATTCACTTCCCAACTACCTACCGCAAGATAGCTTGATGATTTTTAATAACACAAAAGTGATCCAAGCACGCATGCATTTTCATAAAGAAACAGGAGCTCTAATAGAGGTGTTCTGCCTTGAACCTGCTGCACCTAGCGATTATGCACTCTCCTTCCAACAGACCAAGAAGTGTAGTTGGCTCTGCATGATTGGACATCTAAAAAAATGGAAAGAGGGAGCACTAAAACGAGAATTACAGGTAAAAGATAAAACCATTCTATTAAGTGCCACGCGTGGCCAATGCAAAGGAAACAGCCATTGGGTCGATTTTGAATGGAACGATACCTCTATTACCTTTGCAGATATCCTAGAGGTGTTTGGCGAACTACCCATTCCACCCTACTTGAACAGAAAAACAGAAGAGAGCGATAAAAAAAGCTACCAAACGGTTTATTCAAAGATAAAAGGATCGGTGGCAGCCCCTACAGCAGGATTGCACTTCACCAAACGTGTATTAGAGGCTCTCAGCAAGAAAAACATCGATTGCGAAGAGGTGACACTACATGTGGGAGCAGGTACTTTTAAACCAGTCAAAAGCGAAAAGATAGAGGACCATCCCATGCACACCGAGCATATCGTAGTTTCTAAAACAATTATACAAAAAGTGATGCAACATCACGGCTCTATTATTGCAGTAGGAACCACCTCGGTACGTACACTAGAGAGTTTATATTATCTCGGTTCTCTTTTATTGCAACAACCAGATTTAGAAGAGGAGCAATTACACGTTAGCCAATGGCAACCCTATGAAGACAGCATAGCACCAACAGCCATTGAAGCACTACAAGCCATTCTTGATTATTTAGACCAACATCAACTCTATTTATTAAAAGCAAGTACACAAATAATTATTGCACCCGGGTATACCTATAAGATAGTACAGATAATGGTCACCAATTTTCACCAACCCAAAAGTACCCTTCTTCTACTCGTTTCTGCCTTTTTAAAGGGAGATTGGAAAAAAATATACAATTTTGCACTAAAAAACAACTTCCGTTTTCTAAGTTATGGCGATTCATCACTACTTATCCCCTAAACAGAAGAAAACTAAGCTCTTAGCTAAAAAAAACAATTCTAAAGAAAAGTATCCCTGGCATAGAAGCCATAATGCTTAAAAAAAAGTAAAAAAATATTTTTTTTATTTTTACGAAAAAACCACGTGAATTTATCGAATTTACGTGGTTTTTTATATTTATACAGAAAAAATACGGCTACACATGCTTTTTGTACTGTTTGGTAATCAGAAAGGTTTTGATATATTTGCGGCGGTCAAAAGATACAAAAACAGCTAGAC
>JAQWAN010000009.1 GCA_028707655.1 Bacteroidaceae bacterium | reverse complement strand
GACTGTGCTGTAGCTAGTCCCATACAGGTGAAGATCAAGAAAACAACAAGTGTTACGTTAGTTTTCATCATGAGAAGAGTTGTTTTGATTATTACTATTCTCCTTAAATACTTTAAGTTTACCATCGAATATTCTATATTCTCTAAACTCACAAACCAAAGAACCATTGTTTAAAGGACGACGTGTAGAGGGTTTCAAACCAATTTGATCAAAACACTCTTCGCGATAACTCAAAATCCAAGCCGATCCACCTACAAACGCATGTTTCAAACGCTCACCAATCATGTTATACAATTCCAAAAGATTAGGAGTAGAGATTCGCTCACCATATGGTGGATTAGAAACAAGGATAGCCTTTTCTGTAGGTTGCTCAAAATGTTGGAAAGATTGTAGTTTTAAAACAACATCTTTACTCACACCAGCTGCTTTTACATTATGGGTAGCAATAGAGATAGCTTTAGGATCGTTGTCATATGCATAAACATGATGCTCAAACTCGCGTTCACTACTATCATCATTGTAGATATCATCGAACATTTCTGCGTCAAAATCTTTCCATTTCTCAAAACCAAATGTCTTTCTAAAGACACCAGGCCAAATGTTACGGGCAATCAATGCGGCCTCAATAGCAATAGTACCCGATCCTGACATAGGGTCAATAAAGTCGGTCTCCCCTTTCCAGCCGGTCATCAAAATCATACCAGCAGCCATCACTTCATTAAGTGGTGCTTCCACCGCTTCTTGACGATAACCTCTACGATGAAGTGACTCGCCCGAACTATCTAAAGATAGGGTGCAATACTCCTCTGAGATATGGATGTTAATACGCAAATCGGGATTGGTAATGCTTACAGAAGGACGTTTGCCCTGTTTCTCGATAAAGTAGTCTGCAATAGCATCTTTCACACGATAGGCCACAAATTTAGAGTGTCTAAACTCCTTTGAAAAGACAACAGCATCGATAGAGAAAGATTGACTTAAGTCGAGTAGTTCATCCCATTTAATGGAATTTTTCACCTTATCATATACTTCATCCGGATTCTTAGCCTTAAAGGTAGCGATGGGTTTTAAAACACGAATAGCGGTGCGCAGACAAAAATTAGCCTTATACATCATTTGTTTATCCCCTTTGAACGAAACCATGCGTCGTCCTATCTCTACATCATTTGCGCCAAGATTAATCAATTCTTGAGCAAGAATTTCTTCTAATCCTTGAAAGGTTTTAGCTATTAGCGTATATTGTTCCATGTTATTTTTTAGTGCATGCACTATATTAATTATTAAATGTTTTTATTTTCGTTGTATTAGACGTTCATTAGGTTCTACATCGTGCGTTAACCAGATATTACCACCTATCACTGCATCGTGTCCAATAGTGATACGCCCGAGTATGGTTGCATTAGAATAAACCACCACGCCATCTTCAAGTATAGGATGACGAGCAACACCTTTTATAGGATTACCCGCATCGTTTAGCGGGAAACTACGTGCACCCAATGTAACACCTTGGTATAGTTTTACACGGTCGCCTATGATAGTAGTGGCACCAATAACAACACCTGTGCCATGGTCGATGGTAAAGCTCGAACCAATCTGCGCAGCAGGATGGATATCGATACCGGTTTCTGAATGCGCTATTTCTGTAATAATACGGGGAATAATAGGGACGCCTATTTTATAGATAGCATGTGCTAAACGATAGTTAGTAATAGCACGAATGGCGGGATAGCATAAAACCACCTCAGAAAGAGAGGTTGCTGCAGGATCAGCATTATAAGCGGCCAACACATCGGTGGCTAATATTTTACGAATACGTGGGAACTCTTTTAAGACCTCAATGGCTGCTTTATCTGCACGTGCCTTAATCTCTTCGTCAGACAATTCCGTATCTTGTTCACGCAAACCAAACCGATAACCAGCTGCAAACTGTTCGCGCAGTAGATTATACATTTCCACACATTTTACTCCCGTATGGTAGTTTAGGGTTTCCTCACAAATCCGTTCTTCTCCATAAAAGCCTGGGAAAAACAGTTCACGCGACAATAAGACCAAGGACTCCAATGAGATACCAGAAGGGCATCTGCCTCCCAAAAGATTAGAGTGAAACAGATATTTGCAAGCATGTAAGTCACACAATTCGTCAACAATCTTACTTAATTGTGCTGGAGTAGAAGAACAACTCATTATTTTTTTATCAACTAGTTTGGCTGCAAAGTTAACTATTTACCCTATAAATCATGCGATTGAACTCCTTTTTCTTTCCTAAAGTTCTTAAATAATAGACTTTTAATCTACTCTTTTCACTCCTATTCAAGGAGTTGAGCCCTCGGAAGGAATAGAATAGTGGAAGAAAAGTAAAAACAAAGAGAGGAATCGCGTAAAAGTTTGTAATTTCGTAGCCGATAATTGTATAGAAATAATAGAACGCATGAAGAAAAAAACCAATCCGTTTGTATCTGCAAAAAAAGAGACAAATAAGAGTAAACCAGCGTCTGGCAAACGAAAAGGAAAGTCGCGCCTCGAGAAATCAAACAACCAATTGAACAGACGAGTCAAATAAAACAAAATAAACACAAAAAGGCCCCGCTCCAAGCAATAACTTAGAACGGGGCCTTTTTTTCTATTACTATTTCTTAGGCTTCTCTGCTAAGGCAAAATCCAGCTGTCTCTTTTCTAGATTGGCACTTGCTACACGAATCGTTATAGGGTCGCCAAGACCGTATACGCGGTTTTTTGAACGGCCACGTAGACAATAATTTTTCTCTTCAAAGGCATAATAATCATCATCTAGATTACGAATAGGAATCATTCCCTCGCATTTATTCTCATTAATCTCTACATATAATCCCCATTCTGTAATACCGGAGATAACCCCTTCGTATACCTCGCCTAAACGACTCTGCATATACTCTACTTGTTTGTATTTAATAGAGGAACGCTCTGCATTAGCTGCTATTTGCTCCATGGAGGAACTATGTTCGCATAGCTCTTCGTATTTATCGGCTGCCACACTTTTTCCACCATTCTTATATTTCGTTAATAATCGGTGTACTAACATATCGGGATAACGACGAATAGGGGAAGTAAAATGGGTATAGAAATCAAAAGCTAATCCATAATGTCCCACATTGTTCACCGTATAGCGTGCTTTTTGCATAGAACGGATAGAGATAGTAGACACTAAAGCCTCCTCTTTGGCGCCTTTTACTTGGGCCAATAATTGATTGATGGACTTAGAAATGGCTAATTTATCGCCTGTTGTACGAATCTTATAACCAAAACGAGCTATAAAATGCGATAAGTTCTCTAGCTTTTCGGGGTCTGGTAAATCGTGTATACGATAAGGAAAGACCTTTGGTTTTCTACCACGACCAGGTTTACCTACACTCTCTGCTACCGTACGATTGGCCAATAGCATAAACTCTTCGACTAACTTATTAGCCTCTTTCGATTCTTTGAGATAGACACCCAACGGCTTACCGTTTTCATCTATTTCAAAACGCATCTCTGCGCGTTCAAAACTTATGGCACCTGCATCAAAACGTTTCTGACGAATAATCTGAGCTAATTCATTTAGCTTCAACACCTCTTCAGCAAAATCGCCTTTCCCGGTTTCAATAATCTCTTGCGCCTCTTCATAGGTGAAACGTCTATCGGAATTGATCACGGTATGTACAATACGCGATTTCTTCACTTCGCCTGCATTGTCTATATCAAAAATAGCAGAATAGGCCATCTTCTCTTCATTAGGGCGGAGAGAACAGATCTGATTACATAAACGTTCTGGCAACATAGGGATGGTACGATCTACTAAATAAACAGAAGTAGCACGTTTGGCTGCTTCTTGGTCGATAATATCGCCCTCTTTTACATAATGCGTTACATCTGCAATGTGCACACCTATCTCCCATGTATCCTCATCTAAACGACGAATAGAAAGGGCATCATCAAAATCTTTTGCATCCTTAGGGTCAATGGTGAAAGTGGTTATCTTTCGGAAATCTTCTCTATCTTTTATCTCCTCTGGTGTAATAACATCGGAGATAGCTTCAGCTGCTGCTTCTACTGCAGCTGGGTATTTATAGGGTAAACCATATTCTGCTAATATAGCGTGCATCTCGGTTGTATTATCACCACTGGCACCTAAAATATCAATCACCTCTCCTAATGGATTCTTAGCGTTTTCGGGCCATTCAAGAATTCTTACAACAGCCTTATCGCCTGTCTTACCACCCTTTAATTTCTCTCTGGGAATAAATATATCGTTAGATAAGGTTCTGTTTTCTGTCTGCAAAAAAGCAAACGACTTGGTTACATCTAGTGTACCAATAAAATGCCCATCGGCTCTTTCTGTAATTCGGACAACCTCTCCTTCTACCTCTTTTCCTGCACGTTCCGTAAAATAGGCCACCTCCACTCGGTCACCATTCATAGCATGCAACGAGTTACGTTCTGCTACAGGAACCGATTCACTACCATCAGCAGGCTCAAATAGATGAGAGCCGTTTCGCTTGCGACGAAAAACACCCTCTATCAAAGATTCACTAGATGCTGTACTACTGTTTAAACGATAATGATGATTCTCTAATTTACATAAATAGGCATCCTCTACCATTTCATATAAAATATCTGTACAAAGCATCTTTAGCGGATGCGTGGTTAACCGCAGTTCAGAAAAAATATAGCGCAGGCTCATATCTTCTCCTGGTCTTTTTTGAAATAAATCCATCAATAAAGAGATGAGTTTACTTTTATTCATGCTTTTTCCTGCTTTTTTTCCCTTTGGCTTTGTCATAATTCTAATTTTAAAAAAATATCCATATACAAAGAAAACAAAATTAGCGGAGATATTTCTCGCATTACTTAAAAAAAAGCGAAAGGAACACAATTAAATGTATTACGCGTAACAAAATAGAAAAAATACATTATCTTTGCAAGTATGAGCACCTCTATGACAGATAAAAATAAAGAGCAGGCAATCTACCAAGTAACACTTTTGGGTAGCTTGGTGAATATACTATTAACTTTATTGAAATTAGCAGCAGGAATCTTAGGAAATAGTGCTGCTATGATTGCGGATGCCATTCATTCACTGTCCGACTTTATTACGGATATTATCGTGGTGCTATTTGTACGTATCTCGTATAAACCACAAGATAAAGACCACGATTATGGACATGGCAAATATGAAACACTAGCCACCCTACTCATTGGAGTAGCATTAGCGATAGTGGGCATCGGACTGTTCTGGAACAGTGCTACCCTTATTCATGCCTTTTTTGAAGGAAAAAAGATCGAATCGCCAGGCATGATTGCCCTTTGGATGGCATTAATCTCTATGCTGACCAAAGAGGTGCTATATCGGTACACGCTTTTCAAAGGAAAACAATTGATTTCGAAGGCGGTTATAGCAAATGCATGGCACCATAGGAGTGATGCTTTATCCTCGCTTGGTACAACACTAGGTATTGGTGGAGCTATTCTACTAGGAGAGAAATGGTGCATACTAGATCCAATAGCAGCGCTTGTTGTCAGCCTATATATCATCAAAATAGCCTATGAGCTATCCAAGCCCTGCACACAGGAGTTATTAGAGAAATCACTATCCGACGATATTGAAAATGAGATCATCGCTATTATACTCTCCTGCGATGGTGTTTCTGAACCACATCAGCTACGTACACGACGCATTGGTAACAACTATGCCATAGAGGTACATGTCCGAATGAATGGTACATCTAGCTTAACGGAAGCACATCAGAAGAGCATTCAAGTGGAGAATAAAATAAAAGAAAGGTTTGGAGAAAAGACCCATATTGGCATTCATATTGAACCTACTAAATAATCAGAATCATGACACCAAGAATACTCATCACCGGCGCCAGCGGGTTTATCGGTAGTTTCATTATTGAAGAAGCCCTTAATAGAGGGTATGAAACATGGGCAGCTATCCGCAAAAGCAGTAGCAAAGAATATTTAACTCATCCAGCCATCCATTTTATTGAACTTAAACTAACTGAACCAGAAAAACTCCAGGAGCAACTAAAGGAGCACTGCTCTCTACATGGCAAATGGGATTATATCATTCATTGTGCCGGAGCAACCAAATGCAAGAAGAAAGCGGATTTTGATAAAACCAACTATGATATGACGCGTGTGCTTGTGGATGCCTTGGTTGCATTACAACTACAACCTACTCGCTTTTTATACATTAGCACCTTAAGTGTTTTCGGTCCTATACATGAACAAGATAACTCCCCTATCCGAGCTACGGACCACCCATGCCCTAACACGGCTTACGGAAAGAGTAAACTAAAAACAGAACAATACTTAAAACAGTTAGCCGATTTTCCTTATCTTATTTTTCGCCCTACTGGTGTTTATGGACCACGAGAGAAGGATTATTTTTTAATGACTAAGTCTATTCAACAGCATCTAGATTTTTCTGTAGGATACAAACAGCAGTTTCTAACCTTTATCTATGTAAAGGATTTAGTTAGTGCACTCTTTTTAGCTATCGACAAACAAGTGAATCGAAAGGCCTATTTTGTTAGCGATGGGAAGGTTTATTCTAGTCGTGATTTCTCTAATTACATCCAAAAGGAGCTGAAAATTAAGCAGGTTGTACACCTGAAATGTCCGTTATTCATTTTAAAAATAGTATCTTTGCTCGCTGCATTTGTGGCGAATTGTCTTGGTAAGCCAAGTACACTGAACGGCGACAAATACAAAATAATGAGACAACGTAACTGGAGATGTGACATTACACCTATTGAAACAGAGATTGGCTTTAGGGCAATGTACGATTTAGAAAGGGGAGTAAAGGAATCAATAGCTTGGTATAAAAAAGAAGGATGGCTTTAGAATTAACGAAAAAGTTTGATGCACCGCATCGGTTATTTGCAGTAGAAACAATTAGTTTAGTTTACAACCTAATCACATCACTGCTTATCTTATTTCATTACAATGAGATGACACATGCATCAGAAATGCTTACAGAGCGCATCTGCATTGCATTGGGTACCTATTTATTGGTTTTTCTATTTCGTTTTGCTCCAAATAAATGTTTTACTTTTGTTAGGATAGCTGCACAGATGGCTCTTCTATCCTATTGGTACCCAGATACATTTGAGTTTAACCGCCTTTTTCTGAATCTAGACCACATCTTTGCTTCGGCAGATCAGTTCTTGTTTAATTGTCAACCAGCCATCGAATTTAGCAAACGACTACCTGCCATGTGGGTAAGCGAACCATTAAATCTAGGTTATTTTTCCTATTATCCAATGATTTTTATAGTTACCCTCTTTTATTTTGTTTTTCGTTTTGAGTGGTTTGAGAAAATTTCCTTTGTCTTGGTGGGTTCCTTCTTAATCTACTACCTGATCTATATTTTTGTACCAGTAGCTGGCCCACAATTCTATTTTCCTGCCATCGGACTTGAACAGGTTTCACAGGGGGTTTTTCCAGCAGTGGGACATTATTTTAACTACCATACCGAATTATTACCTGCACCAGGATACAGCCATGGGGTTTTCTACCAGCTAGTGGAGCAATCACAACAGGTGGGAGAACGACCAACAGCCGCTTTCCCTAGCTCGCACGTAGGTATCTCTACCATTCTTATGATTATGGCTTCGCGCATCAACAGACGCCTGTTTTTTATCCTATCTCCCTTTTATGTGTTACTCTGCTGCGCAACGGTATATATACAAGCACATTATTTAGTGGACGTTATTGGGGGATTGGTTACTGCAGTTGCATTCTATTCCTTTACAACATGGGTCTATAAAAAATGGTTTGTGCATCCTATATTTAGAGAATAGCTGCTACTCCATCTAAGCATCAACCTTGTCCGGCCATTTAAGGAGCGGTATAATTGCTATTTACCCCGCACAAATTACAATTCTATTACAATCGTGAATAGATATAAAAATGAATCGTAATTACGGACTAAACCATTAACATCTAGCTATGATTTATTAAAACATGTTATATAACATAGTAAAAAGGTTGCATAATTTGGAGATATACCCAAAAGCCGTATCTTTGTACTGTGTTTTTCATAGTATTAGATTTAAGGTTAACAAAGGTTGGAGCAAAGCGTTGCTCCTTTTTTTTTGCCTTTTTTTTAGAGCAGGGGAATTAACTACTTGATTGAATGGTGTTTAGAAAGGGAAAAGACTGTATACGCACCATCTCTATAGGCCAAAGGAATTTCACCTACGATAAAAACGCTTTACATTAATTATGCATGAGCTGATAAACTCCTCCAGCAAGCGTACGCACTACTCCTTTTAATTCTAACTCAAATAAGAGAGCACACATCTTATTAACCGGTATGTTTGCTTTCACCACTAACGTGTTGATATGCAGTTTATCCTCTTCCATCAAAAGGTTAACAACCACCTGTTCTTGATTGGACAACTCTACAAATGCTTCACGCTGAGTGGGCGAGTGTAAATTGGGAGTTGGCTCCCAGCCCATTGCTTCCACAAAATCGGCAGCAGATTGAATCAAGGCTGCTTTATTGTTCTTAATCAACTGATTACACCCCACCGAATAGAGGTCTCTAGCACGGCCAGGAAAGGCAAAACAATCACGAGCATAGCTATTGGCTATATCTGCTGTGATAAGTGCTCCACCCTTTTTAGCCGATTCTACTACAATGGTAGCATCGCACATGCCAGCTACAATACGATTTCTACATACAAAGTTACTAGGGTCGGGATTGGTACCAGAGGTGTATTCCGTTAGTAAGCCCCCATGCTGAAGCATGTTAACAGCCGTTTTACGATGCACTGATGGATAAATACGGTCCAAGCCATGCGCTAAGACAGCTACGGTGTCTAAGCCGTTAGTAAGGGCTGCACGATGTGCATGGATATCTACACCATAAGCTAAGCCACTAACAATTAAAACACCAGGACAAAGGGAGGACAACTCCCGGATAAATGTGGCAACCATCTCTTTGCCATAGTCGGTTATGTGCCGCGTACCAACAACACTAACCACTTTTAGGTTGTTGAGCGTAGAATTCCCTTTATAAAACAATAACAAAGGAGCATCTTCACACTCTCTCAAGCGTGAGGGATACTCCTCATCACGAAATGTCAATACGGTAATTTGATTCTTCTTACTAAAGTCTAACTCTTTTTCTGCCCTAGCAAGTAATTCGGGACAATCTAAAGCAGCTACTAAACGGTCACTGATAAACGGTATCCGCTCTTTAAGCAGAGATCTATCTTCAAACAATTGAGAGATATCATCCACTGCGTCCAGAAGTCTACGAGCAGTTACTCTCCCCACTCCAGGCACCTTAGACAGTGCCATTCTATAAATTAGTTCCTGTTCTCGTGTCATTGTAGGTAGGATTGAAAAATCTCCGCAAATAGAGGAGTATCTGTCAATCTACCGTTTACCAAACATACTGTATCTACAACAGCTCTAACAACAATCTTTTGATCTGGCAAGCGAAAAAGGTCTTGATGAAAGACATATCTTATACCCTCTTTCTTTAGATAAAGTTTAGAAATAAATTCATCTCCACTTCTTAGCGGAGTTTTAAAAGCTATAGAAATGCGAGCTACAACGGGGTCAATTCCTTTTTCGTGAAGATCGGCCACATTGGCTCCAGCAAGCAACAAAAACTCATGACGAGTATGTTCCATGTAATGCTGATAGTTGGCATTATTAACAATGCCTTGTAAATCGCATTCATAATCTCTTACTTTCATTTTAAGCTCAAAAATATAATTACTCATACGCTCTGTTTAATAGTTACAGACCAGTTAAGCCTACCGTTGTGGCACAATAAGCACAGCTGTCTTTTATTTTGTTGTAGCAGTCTCTACCAATTTATAGAGTTTGTCATTCGGACGAATCTTTTCAGACACCTTAAAGGAAACACGCTCTCCTTTATGGACCGTTTTAACAGGCTTTAAATCGACATGTGGATTCTCTAGTGTAAGAAACAGTGCTCCAGTAGTAGTACCAGTAATCAAGAGCTTCTCTCCCTCTTGCATCTCAGCAGCCTCTACTAAAAATTCTGCTACACCAATGTTGGAGAAATATTTAATGCCTTTTCCTACATAGGTTTTACGCTGGGTGGCTTCTGAACCATAGTTCTTACTCCACTCTCCTAAACGTTGACCGAGGTAATATCCATTCCAAAAACCACGATTGAAAACAGTGGATAATCGTTTATCCCAGGCTGCTTTCTTCTCCTCGGTAAATGTATCAGCAAGACAGGAAGCTATGGCCTCTCTATAACATTCCACTACGGTACGTACATATTCGGGTCCACGAGCACGTCCTTCAATTTTGAAGACACGCACACCGGCCTCTATCATCTCGTCCATAAAATGAATGGTCTTCAAATCTTTAGGAGACATGATATATTTATTGTCTACCTCGAGTTCTACACCACCATCTTTATCTTTTACTTCGTAGGGACGACGACAGATCTGTGTACAGGCACCACGATTAGCAGAGGTATTCATCTCGTGCAGACTGAGGTAACACTTACCTGAAACAGCCATACAAAGTGCACCATGACAAAACATCTCAATACAAATGCGTCTACCACTTGGTCCACATATATTTTGTGCTACAATCTGTTCGTAGATGGCTTTTACTTGCTTCAAATTTAATTCGCGAGCCAACACTACCACATCGGCAAAACGTGCATAAAATTTTAATGCCTCAATATTAGAAATGTTGAGTTGAGTAGAAAGATGTACCTCTTGCTCAATACTATTGGCATATGCCATAACAGCCACATCGGCCGCAATAATGGAAGAGATTTTAGCAGCTTTAGCAGCATCCACAATTGTACGCATCAGCACTAAATCTTCATCGTAAATAATTGTATTGATGGTTAAATAGCTTTTTATGTGATGCTCTTCACAGATTTGGGCAATCTCTTTTAGATCGTTTATAGTAAAGCTGTTCGACGAACGAGCTCGCATATTTAGATTTTCTATACCAAAATAGATAGAATCTGCTCCAGCTTGAATGGCGGCTGCTAATGATTCTCTAGAACCAACGGGAGCCATTATTTCAAACTCTTTTGATGTATAATTCATTATCTTTTGTTATTTATTTCGCAAATATACTGCTTTTTATCTATTTTTGTAGCCAATTAGAGTAGATTATAAAGAAGAGCAAAATGAAAATAAGAGACATAAACATTGGACACCAGCCTGTCCTCTTAGCACCAATGGAAGACGTAACCGATATTGGATTCCGTTTGATGTGCAAAAAATTTGGCGCAGACATGGTCTACACCGAGTTTGTATCTAGTGATGCTTTGATACGATCTATCAATAAGACGCAACAAAAACTAACGATCTGCGAGGAGGAACGACCTGTAGCAATACAGATTTACGGAAAAGAATTAGAAGCGATGGTGGAAGCAGCAAAGATAGTACAAGAGGCTAAACCAGATATACTAGATATCAACTTTGGCTGCCCCGTAAAAAAGGTGGCAGGAAAAGGTGCGGGGGCAGGAATGCTAAACAACATTCCGCTCATGTTAGAGATAACACGTGAGATTGTAAAAGCAGTGGACATTCCCGTGACGGTTAAAACACGTTTAGGTTGGGATAATGAACACAAAGTGATTGTAGACCTAGCCGAAGCACTACAAGATTGTGGTATTGAAGCATTGACCGTACATGGCCGTACACGTGCACAGATGTATACGGGCGAAGCAGATTGGACGTTGATTGGCGATATAAAAAAGAACCCACGCATGCAGATACCCATTATTGGTAATGGGGATATCACTACCCCACAACGTGCTAAAGAATGTTTTGAACGATATGGAGTGGATGGTATCATGGTAGGTCGTGGCTGTTTTGGCAGACCTTGGATTTTTAAAGAGATTAAACATTACTTGGAAACAGGCGAGGAACTAACGCCACTCTCTTTTGAATGGAAACTAAATGTTTTAAAGGAGCAAGTAACCCAAAGCGTTAATCGTTTAGACGAAAGAAGAGGCATTTTACATACCCGTAGACATTTAGCAGCAAGTCCAGCATTTAAAGGACTTTCTCACTTTAGAGATACACGGGTGGCCATGCTACGAGCAGAAACAGTAGAAGAACTCTTTACCATACTAGATAGTATTTGTGAGATGTATCCAAGCTTGACCTAAAAAAAGGCAAAAAAAAAGGAGCAACGCTTTGCTCCAACCTTTGTTAACCTTAAATCTAATACTATGAAAAACACAGTACAAAGATACGGGTTTTGAGCGTATCTCCAAATTATGCAACTATTTTACTATGTTATATAACATGATTTAATTATTCCTGCTGTTTTTGTAACTTATTTTGGAAGATACTAAGATTGCGAAACATCTTTTTAACATTTCAACAGCGGTTAACTCTTTTCTATAAATGATATCTGCACCTTATAAATAGACTTTGTACAAGAAGAAAAAAGATAAGTGTTTCTTTTTCTGCTATTTACACAAATCTATATCTACAAAAAAAGCTGCCTCAAACAATATGAGGCAGCTTTTTCTATAATAAATGATCTATTAATCTTTCAATTTTGCTTTAATATACTCTCTGTTTAAGCGAGCTATATTAATAATAGAGATCGATTTAGGACACTCAGCTTCACAAGCACGGGTGTTAGTACAGTTACCAAAACCTAATTCATCCATTTTGCTCAACATAGCTTTAGCACGACGAGCTGCTTCTACCTTACCTTGAGGAAGAACAGCCAATTGACTAACCTTTGCAGAGACAAATAACATGGCAGAACCATTCTTACAAGCAGCAACACAAGCACCACAACCAATACAAGAAGCGGAATCCATTGCTTCATCAGCAACCTCTTTAGAGATACGACAAGTATTTGCATCTTCTGGAGCACCAGTGTTTACACTAACGTATCCACCAGCTTGAATAATCTTATCATAAGAGGTACGGTCTACGATTAAGTCTTTGATAACTGGGAAACCTGCAGAACGCCAAGGCTCTACGGTTATTGTCTCCCCATCTTTGAACTTACGCATAAACAACTGACAAGTAGTTACAGCACCCTCTGGTCCATGTGGATGTCCATTGATATAAAGTGAACACATACCACAGATTCCCTCACGACAATCGTGATCGAAAACTACTGGCTCTTCGCCTTTATTTACCAAGTCTTCATTAAGAATATCCAACATTTCTAAGAAAGATGTATCACCAGGGATATCCTTCATTTCATAAATCGCAAAAGCACCTTTGGCTTTAGGACTTTTCTGACGCCAAATTTTTAGCGTAAATGATATATTTTTATCCATTGTTATTATGCTTTATAATTACGAGTTTGAACTTTTGTGAATTCATATTTCAACTCCTCTTTCAATAATTCAGGTTTTACACCCTCACCTTTATAGTTCCAACAAGAAACATAGAAGAAGTTTTCATCATCACGTTTCGCTTCACCCTCAGGTGTTTGGTGTTCTTCACGGAAATGACCACCACATGACTCTTCACGATTCAAAGCATCATACGCAATCAACTCACCCATATCAATAAAGTCGGCTACACGAAGTGCTTTTTCCAACTCCGTATTCATATCTTTTACTTGACCAGGAACACGTACATTTGACCAGAATTCTTTACGAATAGCAGCTAGCTCTTTAATGGCTTTTTCAAGACCCTCTTTAGTACGTCCCATACCAACACAATCCCAAAGGATATGTCCTAATTCTTTATGAATAGAATCAACAGAACGTTTTCCCTTAATGCTCATCAACTTATTAATCTTATCCGATACAGCTTTCTCTGCAGCCAAAAATTCTTTTGAATCATTAGCAAAACGAGGTACACTAATTTGATCGGATAAATAATTCTGAATAGTATAAGGTAATACAAAATAACCATCAGCTAATCCTTGCATAAGTGCAGAAGCACCCAAACGGTTAGCACCATGGTCAGAATAGTTTGCCTCACCAATCGCAAATAATCCTTTTACAGATGTCATCAACTCATAATCAACCCATATACCACCCATTGTATAATGAATAGCAGGGAAAATCATCATTGGTGTAGTATAAGGATCTTCGTCAGTAATCTCTTTATACATATCAAAAAGGTTACCATAACGAGCAGCTACTACATCTTTTCCTAAACGATCAAACGCATATTTGAAGTCAAGGAAAACAGCTAATCCAGTAGGATTAACACCATATCCAGCATCACAACGCTCTTTAGCAGCACGAGATGCAACATCACGAGGTACTAAGTTACCAAATGCAGGATAACGACGTTCTAGATAGAAATCACGATCTTCATCAGGGATTTCAGTAGGACGTTTTGTTCCAGCTTGAATAGCTTTAGCATCTTCTAATTTTTTAGGCACCCAGATACGACCATCATTACGCAACGACTCAGACATCAGTGTTAACTTAGACTGTTTGTCCCCGTGAACAGGAATACATGTAGGGTGAATTTGCACAAAAGCAGGGTTAGCAAAGTAAGCACCCTTCTTGTAGCATTGAATAAGAGCTGAACAGTTACAAGACATAGCATTGGTAGAAAGGAAATAAGCATTACCATAACCACCAGTACCAATAACAACAGCATGTGCAGAGAAACGCTCTAGTTCACCTGTGATTAAGTTACGAGCAATAATACCACGAGCGCGACCATCTATCATTACAACGTCCATCATCTCATAACGAGTGAACAATTTAACCGTACCTTTTTGTACTTGACGACTTAAAGCAGAATAAGCACCTAATAAAAGTTGTTGTCCGGTTTGTCCTTTTGCATAAAAGGTACGAGAAACCTGCGCACCACCAAAAGAACGGTTGTCTAATGTACCACCATAATCGCGTGCAAAAGGAACACCTTGTGCAACACATTGGTCAATAATAGCATTAGAAACCTCTGCTAAACGATATACGTTAGACTCACGAGAACGATAATCACCACCTTTAATTGTATCATAAAATAAACGGTAAACAGAGTCACCATCATTTTGATAATTCTTTGCAGCGTTAATACCACCTTGTGCAGCAATAGAGTGCGCACGACGAGGTGAATCTTGAATACAGAAATTTAATACTTGGAAACCCATCTCGCCTAGCGAAGCTGCTGCAGAAGCACCTGCTAAACCTGTACCAACAATAATAACATCTAGACGACGCTTGTTAGCAGGATTGACTAATTTTTGATGAGCCTTATAGTTTGTCCATTTTTCGGCCAATTGACCTTCAGGGATTTTTGATTCTATTGTAGCCATACTATTTTCTATTTATTATTTAAATTATTCGTAATACAGGAAATTAATTATAAACTTTTTAAGAAAAAGACTATAACTACCACTGCAAAACCTAAAATAACAAGTGTTGTATAAGCGTTACCTACCACTTGCCAACGTTTTAACCAGAGTTTGTTATTCCATCCTAAAGTATGGAGTGCACTCCAGAATCCATGTGTTAAATGGAACCATAATGCAGTTAACCAGACTAGATAAAGTACTGTATACACTGGCGAAGCAAACGTTAGTTCAATTAATTTGGCACCCTCTGTTGGACCTACTGCTGTACCTGCAACGGTAACATTTGTTAACTCGGCAATTTCTGCGTACTGCATGTTATACCAGAAGTTAAACAAATGAAGCGCTATTCCAAGCACAACAATACTTCCTAATACAAGCATGTTTTGCGAAGCCCAAGAAACCTCTTCGGCTTTTCCTTGCACTGCATAACGTTCTGTACCACGAGCTTTTCTGTTTAACAAGGTTAACCAAATAGCATAAACAATATGAATAACAGTTAACGCTGCTAATCCTACTGTAGCTACCAAAGCATACCAGTTTGCTCCTAAAAATTCACAAATCATATCGTACGCATCTGCTGAGAAGAGCGCGACAAGATTCATAGACATGTGAAAAGTCAAAAATAAGACAAGTGCTAGACCAGTAACACTCATCACGACCTTTCGACCAATAGATGAATTACTTAACCACATAGATGATTGGATTTAAAATATATTAGTTATTAAAATAAAAGTGACATAAAAACACAACTTGACAGTTTGGCAAAAGTAGCGCAAATATTACATTCCACCAAAGATATTAAAGAAATAATTCTTTAATCCATCAGAATAAGAGAAATCCAATGCATTGGTGCAAAAAGTGAGCTGCACTTTATGAATTCCAGCAAAAAAACTATCTTTGTAAAAAAGGATAAATGATAAACAAAACAATTCTACTCCTACTACTATTGTTTATAGCATTTAGTAATCCCACATCTGCCCAAAATATAGATACACAAATGGCCATAAACATCAACCATTGGAATAGCTCATTTGTAAGGAACAGCAGTCGTTTTGTTAGTAACTCGGTGCAGCCTCTTGCAGTAATCTTACCAACTACACTTTGTATATACGGTGCTCTAAAAAAAGATAAGAAAATGATGCAAGATGCCATCTATATTGGAAGTAGTATTCTAGAAGCTGGCGTTTTATCTTATGGATTAAAATATGCAACGAACAGAAAACGTCCGTACGAACAGCACTCCACCATACATCCATATGACAACGAGAGCACCTCATCTTTCCCCTCTTCACATACAGCTGTTGCCTTTTCATTGGCCACATCTCTTAGTCTGACTTATCCCAAATGGTATGTTATCTTACCCTCTACACTATGGGCCTGCTCTGTAGGAATTGCGCGAATCAATCAAGGGGTTCATTATCCATCGGATGTTGCAGCAGGTGCAGCTATCGGAATAGGATGTGCATTCTTTAACATCACGATTAACAAATGGCTAAACAAAACGCTGTTGTCTAGCATCTATCCTCCCAAAAGACATCGGGTAAATTATTAATGGAACCGTTGCCCACTTTGCAAGACTAGTAACCCTGCTTATGTCTACTAGTCTTCTTTTTGTAGGAACTTAGACTAATGTGGTTTTACTTAACCGAGGAATTAGAGATTAAAATCTATGCCAGCTGGCACAAATCGGCTCACGTCTTTTCCGAAACTAAGTAGTTCTCTAACAATAGTAGAGCTAATACAGGTAAACTCAGGTTCTGTGAATAATAAAATGGTTTCAATACCCGTTAACTGCCGATTAACATCTGCAATAGTTTCTTCGTATTCAAAATCGCTTACCGTACGGATACCTCTAATGATGAATCTAGCACCAATCTCTTCTGCAAAATCGGTGGTTAGACAGTCATACGACTGCACCGTTACTTTTGGATTATCTGCAAAAAGTTTTTTTAGCATCTTCTCCCGCTGCTCTAGCGTGAAATAGCTCTTTTTTTTGCTGTTAACCCCAACACTAATTACTATCTCGTCCATAAAGGATAATGAACGATTAACGATGGACAAATGTCCTAATGTAAAGGGATCAAATGTTCCTGGAAATATTGCTTTCTTCATCTTGTATGGGGTCTTCTTCAACCACTAAGTTATCAATAATAAAACCTTGTCTATCCATAGAGTTTTTGCCCATATAGAACTCTAACATATTCTTTACTAGGTCCGTTTTCTTAAGAGACACCTGTTCAAGACGAATATTTTTACCTATAAAATGTTTAAACTCATCGGGAGAAATCTCGCCTAAACCCTTAAATCGAGTTATTTCAGGATTGGGAGAGAGCTCTTTAATGGCTTTTATCCGTTCCTCTTCAGAATAGCAATACATCGTCTTTTTAGATTTATTGCGAACTCGGAAAAGAGGGGTTTGCAGAATATAAACATGTCCTCTTTTAATCAAATCGGGAAAAAACTGCAGAAAAAAAGTGATCAAAAGTAGACGAATATGCATACCATCTACATCGGCATCAGTAGCCACAATCACTTTATTATAGCGCAAGCCCTCCATGTCGTCTTCAATATTTAGGGCAGCTTGCAGTAAATTGAACTCTTCATTTTCATAGACCACCTTTTTGGTTAATCCAAAACAATTGAGTGGTTTACCACGCAAACTAAAGACGGCTTGTGTATTTACATCTCTGCTCTTGGTAATCGATCCACTAGCCGAGTCACCCTCCGTAATAAATAATGAAGATTCCTCCTGTCGATTACCACGCGTATCATTTAAATGAAACCGACAATCTCTCAATTTTTTATTATGCAAATTCGCTTTTTTTGCACGTTCTCGAGCTATCTTGGTAACACCAGCAATTGCTTTTCGCTCCTTCTCCGAGTCATGAATCTTTCGAGACATCAATTCGGCAGTATTCAGATTAATATGTAAATAATTATCTAGCTCTTTTTTGATAAAATCGCCGATAAACTTACCTACAGACACACCACCAGGCGTTATATCTCGCGAGCCGAGTTTTGTTTTTGTCTGCGATTCAAAAACGGGTTCTTCTACCTTAATACTGATAGCAGCAACCATACCACTACGGATATCTGCATAATCATAGTTCTTGCCAAAATATTCTTTAATCACACGAGAAA
>JAQWAN010000184.1 GCA_028707655.1 Bacteroidaceae bacterium | reverse complement strand
TTAATAATGTGGAAATGGGTACCTGAAACAACGGGGAAATCTCTAGAAGAGATAGAAAAATTTTGGACTAAATAGAAAAAAAATATGATGGATTTTAAAAAATTAACCGAGCAATACAAAAATGAGTTACTAGATAGGGTACTTCCTTTCTGGCTTAATTTTTCGCAAGACAAGGAGTTCGGAGGTTATTTCACTTGTTTAGACAGAGAAGGCAATGTATTTGATACAGATAAATTCATCTGGCTACAAGGTAGAGAAGTATGGCTCTTTTCCATGCTTTATAACAAAGTTGAAAAGAAACAAGAATGGCTCGATTGTGCCATTCAAGGTGGTGAATTCTTAAAAGAAAAAGGACACGATGGAAATTACAACTGGTATTTTTCATTAGACAGAGCGGGTAATCCTCTTGTTGAGCCCTACAACATCTTCTCCTACACCTTTGCCACCATGGCTTTTGCACAATTAAGTCTAGCTACTGGTAATCAAGAGTACGCTGAGATAGCAAAAAAGACCTTTAATATAATTCTCTCCAAGCTAGATAACACCAAGGGTAAATGGAACAAAATCCATCCCGGCACACGCAATCTAAAGAACTTTGCTTTGCCTATGATTCTTTGCAATTTAGCATTAGAGATGGAGCATTTACTCGACCAAGAGTATCTACAAGAAACCATGGAGGTGTGTATTCACGAAGTAATGGATGTTTTTTACCGCCCCGAACTTGGAGGAATTATTATTGAAAATGTAACTACCGATGGAGAACTATCCGACACCTTCGATGGCCGATTAGTTAACCCAGGACATGCGATAGAAGCAATGTGGTTTATCATGGACTTAGGCAAACGTTTGAATCGTCCAGAACTCATTGAAAAAGCCAAAAACATAACATTAACCATGGTCAATTATGGTTGGGACAAAAAATATGAAGGCATCTTCTACTTTATGGATAGAAAGAACCAGCCAACACAACAACTAGAATGGGATCAAAAATTATGGTGGGTACACATTGAGACACTAATATCACTCCTAAAAGGATACCAATTAACAGGAGATAAAGAGTGCCTTGCCTGGTTTGAAAAAGTGCACACCTATGTTTGGGCCCATTTCAAAGATACAGAACATGCAGAATGGTACGGCTATCTTAACCGTCGTGGAGAAGTTCTTTTACCTCTTAAAGGTGGTAAATGGAAAGGTTGTTTCCATGTTCCTCGTGGTTTATATCAATGTTGGCAAATATTAGAGACTTTATAAATCAATACTAAACATCAAACTCTAATTCAATAATGAATAGTAGAAGAAAATTTCTAAAAGGCACCTTGGCTGCCTCCTCGTTACTGGCTGTCAACCAGTTATTAGGTATTCCTCGATTCGTCAACTCGGATAGAGCTAAAGAAAATGAAGTTATTTCCAAAATAAGTGACCGCTCTTTTTATACACCGGGAATCCTGAAAGGTATGCCAATTAGAGCCACTTTCTTAGATGAAATAAGTTGGGATATTCCACACCAAAATTGGGGAGCAAAAGATTGGGATCTCGATTTTAAATCCATGAAAGAGATGGGTATAAACACCGTCGTTATGATTCGCTCTGGATTAGGTAAATGGATTGCTTCCGATTTTAAATGTCTACTAGAAAAGGAAGAGGTTTACTATCCTCCTATTGATTTGGTTGAACTATTCCTGTCACTTGCAGACAAATACAATATGGCCTTCTTTTTTGGTATGTACGATTCTGGTAAATATTGGCAAGAGGGATTATTTCAAAGAGAAATTGATTTAAACATGGCGCTTATAGATGAAGTCTGGGAAAAATATGGACATCATACCTCCTTTCAAGGTTGGTATCTTTCACAAGAAATAAGTAGACGCACCAAAAATATGTCAAAGATCTATGCTAAAATAGGAAAACACGCTAAAGCAGTCTCTGGCAATCTGACCACCCTAGTCTCTCCCTATATCCACGGTGTTAAAACCGACCAAGTGATGGCAGGAGACAAAGCACTTTCTGTACAAGAACATGAAAAAGAGTGGGATGATATTTTAGGTAATGTAGAGGGTGCGGTAGATATATTAGCTTTTCAAGATGGACAGGTAGACTATCATGAGCTCTATGATTATCTAGTTGTTAATAAAAAAATCGCACACCAACATGGCATGAAATGTTGGACAAATATCGAATCATTCGATCGAGATATGCCCATTCGTTTTTTACCCATTAAATGGGAAAAATTACTCTTAAAACTAGAAGCAGCTCGTAAAGCAGGTATGGAGGATGCCATTACCTTTGAGTTCTCTCATTTTATGAGTCCCAACTCAGCTTACCTACAAGCAGGACACCTCTATGAAAGATATAAAGAACACTTTAAACTCTAATAATTATTAACCTTAAAAAAAATCTAATGACAAAGTCTAATTTGAAATCTAGAGATTTCAAACTTACAAAACAAGTATTGACCTCTCTGGTTGTATTTTGGCTATGTTCCGCTATGGGATTTGCACAAAATGTAGTAAAGGGAACCGTCAGTGACGAAAGTGGTAATCCACTTATAGGCGCCACTGTCCAACTCAAGAGTACAAATTATGGTACCATCACAAACTTTGATGGTAAGTATGAACTAAAAGCAAAAGTAAAAGATGTGTTAATCTTTTCCTACATGGGAATGACAACACAAGAAATCACAGTTTCTTTTAACAAAGAAATAAACGTTACACTAAAAGATGATGCCGCTTTACTCGACGAAGTTGTGGTGGTAGGTTATGGCACACAAAAACGTGGAAGTGTAACCGGTGCTGTTTCTATGGTTTCTGACAAAGAGATCTTAAAAGCACCTACCATGAGTATAAGTAACATCATTGGTTCGCGTGTAGCAGGTATATCGGCAGTTCAATCAAGTGGACAACCGGGTGCTGATGCAGCTTCACTTAAAATACGTGGACAAAGTGGTATTATTTATATTATTGATGGTATCCGACGCACTGCAACCGATTTTAATGAGATTGACCCTAATGAGATTGAATCGGTTTCTGTATTAAAAGATGCATCTGCTGTAGCGGTATATGGATTAGATGCCAACGGTGCGTTTATTGTAACAACCAAAAAAGGTAAAACAAGTAAAACAACAATCACCTATACAGGAAACGTAGGTATCAGTCAAAATGCAAGTCGACAAGAATGGCTAGATGGACCTGGATATGCCCACTGGTATAACAAGGCGCGTACGCTCGATGGAGATAGTGAAGTCTTTACAGCCGAAATGGTGAACAAAATGAAAAATGGTACCAATGGATGGGGAAACACCAATTGGTATGATGAACTCTATGAAACAGGAACAAAACAACACCACAATCTATCCGCATCGGGAGGAAATGAAAAAATGCATTTCTTTACCTCGTTGGGTTATTTAAATGAAAAAGGTAATATTGACAATTATAATTATGAGCGCATCAATATACGTTCAAATATTGATGCTAAACTAGCGGATAATTGGACCTTTACATTAGGTATTGCCGGTAGAATTGGTAAAGTAGATGCACCGCGTTATTCTGCTAGTCCTGATGACTGGCATAATATACCACAACAAATTATTCGTGCGCTTCCTTATGTGCCCACTACTATAACAAAAGATGGAAGAACATATAATGTGTCAACCCCTACAGCTTCCTCTCCTGTATCTCCATTGGCTTCCATCAATGAATCGGGCTATAACAAACAAAGCACAACCGCTATTCAAACCAACTTTAGTTTAAAATATGATGCACCTTGGCTAGAGGGCTTAAGCTTTAAGTTCCAAGGCTCTTACGATGCTAACTTTAATTTTGGTAAAGTGCTATCTATACCTTATAAAACAATGATTGCTAATTTGCCAAATGCAGCGAGTACCGATTTAACCTATTGGTTAGGCAATGATGCTTCAGGCAACAACACCACATTGAGTGAAGGTGCTTCAAAAAATTATCAATTAACCACACAAGCTTCTGTAAATTACAATACGGTAATTGGAAAACATACCATCAAACTATTGGGATTAGCAGAAACACGAGAATACAGAAACAACTCACTAAGTGCCTCTGGTACAGGCTTAGACTTTATTCAACTCGATGAATTGAATCAAATTACCAACCAAACAGGTAATGGACAAGAAAAAATGCCTACCATCGGTGGTTATAGTGGCCATTCACGTGTAGCGGGTTTCGTTGGTCGTTTAAACTATGACTACGATAATAAATATTTAGTAGAAGCCTCTATAAGATATGATGGAAGTTACCTATTCGGAGGAATGAATAAACGATGGGTTACTCTTCCTGGATTATCTTTAGGATGGAGAATGAATAATGAAGAATGGTTTGACCTATCTTTTGTTAATTCATTGAAATTAAGAGCAAGTGTTGGTAAAACAGCAACAAGTGGCATTGGTGCTTTTCAATGGAGAAATACCATGAGC
>JAQWAN010000183.1 GCA_028707655.1 Bacteroidaceae bacterium | reverse complement strand
CCCTCTTTTCGTATCGGCAAAAACATCTACGATGGTGCAGCCGATCTCCCTCTACACTACATGCGTCAACAACGTTGCGGATACAACCCCTTTTTAAAAGACTCCTGTCACACACATGGGGCGCGGATAGTAGGTAGTCCAAACGGCTCTCGCGATGGCGAATATGTGCCCATCTATGGTGGTTGGCACGATGCATCCGACTGTTTACAATATGTATGCACCTCGGCCAACGCTGTCTATCAGCTCCTCTTTGCCTATCAACAATATCCAGCTGCTTTCTCCGACCAGTATCAAGCCGATGGTGCAGCAGGCAGTAATGGTATTCCAGATATCTTAGACGAAGCCAAATGGGGCATCGATTGGCTTTTACGTATGAATCCCGATTCGCTCACCTTTTTCAATCAGTTAGCCGATGATAGAGACCATGCTGGTATGATGCTTCCCGCACAACAACGTGTGGACTATGGTTGGGGAGCTGGAAAAGAGCGTCCCGCCTATTGGTGTAGTCCAAAACCACAAGGCTTGCGGAAATATAAAAACAGAAGTACAGGACTAGCCTCTACACTTGGCAAATATGCTGCAGCCTATTCGTTAGGTGCACAACTATTAGCCCCCTATTATCCAGAACTCACCTCTCTCTTAATCCAAAAAGCAGGTGTTGCCTATCAGAAAGGTGTGGCAAATCCTGGTGTTTGCCAGACCGCTTGTTGTGTCTCTCCCTATTTCTACGAAGAGGATAATTGGGCAGACGACCTAGAATTAGCTGCCATCTCCTTGCATCAGCTGCAACAAAAAAAAGCGTTAGATAAACCTGTATCGGCCCATTCTTATTTAAAAGATGCCGTGCAATACGCCCGTTTAGAACCCGTTACTCCTTGGATGGGAGCCGATTCTGCACGTCATTATCAATGGTATCCCTTCGTTAATCTTGGACATTACCAAGTAGCACAACAGGGGGATTCACGTATTCGTAAAGAGCAGATTCGACATATCAAAGCCGGCTTGCAACTCGTATTAGACCGTGCTAAATCTTCTGTTTTTTTAAATGGCGTACCCTTTGTTTGGTGTTCCAATAATCTAACTGTTGGATTGCTTACCCAGTGCAGTCTCTATCGTAAGTTGACGGGTGACAATACCTATCTTCCCATGGAAACCGCCATGCGCGATTGGTTACTCGGCTGTAACCCTTGGGGAAAATGTATGATTGTTGGGTTACCCTCAACAGGCGATTATCCAAAAGATCCGCATTCAGCTATCTCACAATTCCTGAAAGTGCCGCTAACAGGTGGGCTAGTAGATGGTCCTATTTACACCTCTATCTTTGGTCAATTGCGTGGTGTACGATTAACCAAAGAGGATCCGTATGCACTTTTCCAATCGAGCACAGTGGTCTATCACGATGACCATGCCGATTATTCTACGAACGAACCTACCATGGATGGCACAGCTTCTCTCTCTTACTATCTAGCCTCTCTATCCTCTGCTGCACAACCCACCTATAGTCATGGAGGTATTGTGCGAGGAAACCAAACCAAACAGCAGCTCTCTCTTGTTTTTACTGCTCACCAAACGATAGATGGGCTTCCCGTTATTCGTCGTGCATTGAAGAAACATCATGTGTCTGCCTCTTTTTTTCTTACAGGCGATTGCTATCGTCTGCATTCTACCCTGTTGAGACAGCTGCAACAAGATGGCAACTATTTGGCACCACATTCCGATAAACATCTTTTGTATGCCTCTTGGAGCGATCGTTCTCAGACGCTCTGTAGTAAAGACTCCTTTTTAACCGATCTCCAAGACAATTATCAGGCCATGCAACAAGCCGGTATCTCTATAGAGGAGCCCCGCTATTTTCTTCCTGCCTATGAATGGCATAACGATAGCATTGCTGCATGGAGTAAGGAGCTGGGGGTACAGTTGATTAATTTTACATCGGGCACGCGTTCGAATGCCGACTATACTTGGCCTGCGCTCTCCTCCTATTGTAGTAGTTCCACCATCTATAAGAGTATTATGCAAAAGGCTAAGGCTAAGGAACTCAATGGTTTTATCCTGTTACTACACGCTGGAACCTCTGTAGAACGCACCGATAAATTTTATACCCACCTAGATGCTTTATTAACAGACTTGAAACAAGCTGGCTATCAGATTGTTCCTTTAGATAGATTAGTAGAATAATTCTATTTTTTTAGGACAACTAGTTAATAATTAGTGTCTTTTACTATCTTTGTGACTTAATAATAAATGAATCATAAATATTTATAACCATGAAAAAGATTATTAGTATACTCGCGGTTGCACTTTGCCTTGTAACGGCAATGCCCGCACAAGCGCAAATTAAATTAGGTGTTAAAGCTGGATTAAATCTTTCGAAAGCAGATTTTTCAGATGCAAGTAGCAACTTCGATGCTAAAAATTTCACTGGCTATTTTGTTGGTCCTATGGTAGAGATTACCATTCCTGTGATTGGTATTGGCGTAGATGGTGCATTGCTTTATTCACATAGTGGAATGAAGTTTGCTGACAGTTCTGTAGGAAATAGAACAACTTCTATCGATAGAAATACTATTCAGATTCCTCTTAATGTAAAATACAGCATTGGTTTAAGCAGTTTAGCAGCTGTTTATTTTGCAGTAGGTCCAGAGTTTGGTTTTAACTTAAGTAGTGACAAATTCTCATCTCTAACTAATGGTGATTTATCTTTTAAGAAATCGAATCTAAGTTTCAACCTAGGTGCAGGTGTAAAATTACTCTCTCACCTACAGGTAGGACTTAACTACAATATTCCATTAGGTAAGACAGCCGACTTTGATGCCGTTACAAGTGTAGTTGCAGGTGCAACAACTAGCGCAATCACTTCAAAGAATAAAACGTGGCAAATCGTTGCTGCTTATATCTTCTAAAGCGATAAAAAAAACAGAAAGAAGGGTCATCTCCAGTGTGAGATGGCCCTTTTTTTTTAGAGGAGCATATAGACAAACATCTTTCCAACGCTCTTTTTGCTTAACTCTTTGTTGGCTACATATTGCTGCATATCTTGCTGGGCTGCTCGTCTAGATAGTCCTGTTAATTTTGCATATTCTCGTATTGTAATCCATTGATTTTTCTGTAGATAGTGCATCACGACTCTTGTGCGCTCCTCTCTCTTAAGTATACTTCTTTCCTTTTTTTGTTCGCTTCGGTGGGCAGTTAGGTGTTTCAACTTATCCGTTGCGTAGCTACTGGCTTTAAAATGTAGTCCGTTAAAATAGACCGATTCTGCTCTTATACTGTGTTTATCTTTCACTTTCTCACTACTCAGTGACATAGAAAGTGTTCCCAATCGTCCTATTTGTACCGTGTATCCTCGCTCTATTCTTGCGAGTGTTACTTCTGTTAATGCCTCCAATAACCCCATAACATCCGCTCGGTTAAAGGTGCTCCTTTCTTGAATTATCTCGGCTATATCCTCTGTTGTTACACTCCCGCTACTAATCAGTCGAGCTCTATATTGTTGGACTGTTTCGGTGTCATTTATCTCGTGTGTCTCAAAAAAATCGTACGTTGCTTCCATTATATCTCTGTTTTTAATTGATAGATTAAAGATGAATAACAAAAATACAAAACAAAAAAGACTCTTCAAAACAGGCTTGTAGCCAGCCGATTCCTACGTGCTCTTCCCTCTCTTTGCCGTTCCTTCTTTGACCTTTACATAGACAAAAGTGCCCCTCCATAGCGGCTTTAATTAAAGAAAAGTAGCGCTGTGATTTAAATATACAGCTTAACCATAGCTACTGCTGCAGTGGCTAAGATAAGCAGTAGCTTACTTCAATTGTTTCTTTACGTATAACTTATTCCAAATAGTTCAGAAAAGTCATCTGGTAGTCGTGGTGAACCACATAGGTAGTCACGGTGAACCGTATTGGTAGTCATGGTGAACCATATTGGTAGTCGTGACTACCAGATAAGATGGATGCTGATACCCACTTTGTCTATGGATGGAAAAGTAAACTATTCTCTGTTGTTTTTGCTGATTAAGGTATACTCGTATTCAAGGTTTTCTTTTATAAGAAGTTAGAAACACTAAAAACCGGGATTAAAAACGCCCAATATCGCCATAATTAGGGATTGCACAAGCTTGAACATTGTTCTTCCTTTGTAACATAAAATAAAAGGATGCAAAGACTAAAAGAAGATATACGGAAAAATATTCTGCAAGAAGCTAGAAAAGAGTTTCTTGATAATGGCATTTAAAAATGCCTCTATGCGTAATATTGCTAAAAATACGGGAGTAGGTTTAAGCAATATATACAATTACTTTAAAAACAAAAATGAGATTTTAGAGGAGGTGGAATAGCTAACTTTAGCCGGACATTGAGTTAAGTGTAAAAAGTATAACTTTACACAATGAAAAAAGCAAGAAAACATTATGACTCTCTCTTTAAAGAGAATGCAGTCAAATTGAGTTATGAGAGA
>JAQWAN010000008.1 GCA_028707655.1 Bacteroidaceae bacterium | reverse complement strand
ACCCAACCAAGGCACTGTTCCATTATAAAAAGCATCTTTAGCATTTAAATCGTCGGGCTGCACCACACCGTAGGGAGTACTGTTTGTGATAGGCCGATTACTATTCAATGCTGCTATCTGATCGGTTTGTGAAACACCCAAAGAACCACTTACTAACATTTCCTTGTTAAAGTTTTTACGTTTATGGTAACTAAAGCCTAAGTTGACAAACTTGATTCTCGAATCGTCGTTCACGCGCGATGAATAAACAAAACCGATATTATCGAAGGTAAGTTTTACTGTAGATGTAGAACGAACACCACGCCCATAGGCACTCTTGGTATCCAAGCTAAAAAAACCGATAGTGGACATAGCATCGTTGCTTCTAAACAATCCTATTCCGGCTGGATTACTATTAATGGTAGAGATATCTCCACCTAAAGCCCCCATTGCACCGCCCATACCTACGTAACGAGCGGTTCCGGCTAGGTCGCCACTAATAAATTTTTCTGCATCATAAACCGTTTGCGCTTGTAGCGAACTGCCGCAGAGAAATAGCCCAAGCGATATTACATGAATATACTTTCTCATAATCCTATTTTTATTTTATATTTTGCTTATTTATGTACTCTATTTCCTGAACGAGATGAACGAGAACTACTACCAGAAGAACGGGAGCTACCACCAGAAGAGCGGGAACTGCTGCCGGAAGAACGATAACTTCTACTAGAAGAACTACGTACACTACTTGAACGCGATGAAACGGAGCGTGTAGAAGGTGTGCTTCTATAATTTGAAGACGATTTAGTTACCGAACGAGAGACTGGTCGTGAACGGGAAATACTAGGTCTACTATATGTCCGAGCACTCTGACGAGTAGAAGAAGAAGAGGGAGAATAGGTTCTTGATCTACTTGAGTTTGAGCTTGGACGGGTATATCTCGATGATCGACTAGTAGATACGGATGGGCGTGTAAAACGCGCCGTATTAATCGTATTCAGATTCGTAGCCTTAGTAGCTCTAGTAGAGCGCGTAACTCGGGTAGAACTAGTAGATCGGGTAGATCGAGATGTTCTATCAATTAAGGTGGCACGTGGCACATTACTAGTGGTAGTGGCCTTCACTACTCTTCCTCTAGTAGAGGAGGGACGACTATACGTACTTCTTGCAGATGGACGCTCATATCCTACTCGAGAAGAGGAAACACGAGTTGTGTTTACTTTATCTTTTGTAAGCGAAGCACGTCTATTTGCCAGGGTACTAGTACCAGGATAGGTGTTACGTCGGTTATTGTAATAAGTATGATTGGACGTATACGAATGACTGATAGGTCTGTAGTGGTGCATATTCCAAGCATACGGGTAATCGTAATAATAGTTCGACATGCCATAAGAGCCATAGGTATTATACCCCCAAACATTCCAACCATAGCGGGACCCATAAGGACGCGAATTGAATCGCCAATCGTACCAAAAACGACTAGTGGAAGTAGGAAATGCATATGCATAATTATAGGTATGATCTACGTATACATTCCAATCCCAAGAGTTCAAACCATTTATTACATCCCAATAGTAAGGATCGCTGATATGCACTGCATAACGAGGATTCTGATATCGGATGATACGACTAGCATATTCATAATCGAACGCAGACCCCTCAAAACCGTTTATCCATTCTCCACCCTCTGGCTCTTGATAAACAACAGACTGTCGCACAACAGTTGTATCATTTTTATAAATAGTATCTGTACGAATAGGACGTACATAACTTGTCTTAGGCTGATAAATAGTCGTTTTTACTTTCTTCTTTGGCACAAAATAAAGATCATCATCCACACTTTGCGCAACTAATATTGGCTGCAAACTTACGAGCAGGACCAAAAGTGTTACTATCTTTTTCATATTCGGTGATTTTAAATTGTTCTACATCTACTGACAAAACAAAAGTACAAAAGTAAACTCCCCTTTAAAAAAGAAAAAGCCCATAATACAATAGGGATTTCCCTAAAAAGCTTACCTTTGCAGCTAATTAAAATAGCACTACTAACACTAAAATAAGCCATGAAATATTTAGTAACCACCTTTCAAACAACTCCTTGCGATGAAACAACCAAGGATATACTAGCCGCTCAATTAGGTACAATAGGATATGATAGCTTTGAAATAACCGATACGGGACTAGAGGGCTATATTCTAGCTAAGGAATATAAAGAGAGTTCTGTAGAAAAACTATTGAACGATTTTCCAATGCCAAATTGTCACTTCACTTTTGTGACCAAAGAGATGGAAGATGTCGATTGGAACAAAGAGTGGGAAAAAAACTATTTTCAACCATTAATCATTGGCGATGCGTGTGTGATACATAGCACCTTTCACAAAAATATTCCTACTACTACCTACGATATTACCATCAATCCACAAATGGCTTTTGGAACAGGACATCACCAAACAACATTTTTGATGCTATCGGAATTACTAAAGGCCGATTTGAAAGATAAAACAGTACTCGACATGGGCTGCGGCACCTCTATTCTAGCTATCCTAGCATCCATGAGGGGCGCTAAGACTATAACGGCCATTGATATTGACGACTGGTGTATCCAAAATTCTAAAGATAATTTTAAGCTGAACCATATTGACAATATTACTGTTAAAGAGGGAGATGCTTCGCTATTAGCACAAGAGGGCCCTTTTGATGTGGTTATTGCTAATATCAATAGAAATATCTTATTACGCGACTTACCTATCTACAGAGAACGGATGAAAAAGGATGCCGTACTTTACATTAGTGGCTTCTACACAGAAGATGTACCATTGCTTCAGGAAAAAATAGAAGCGTTGGGACTTGAGCTGAGCTACTTCAAAGAAAAAGAAAGATGGACTGTTATGAAGTGCGTTGTTTCTTCCACAACTGATAACTGTTAATTATATTTTGCCACAAAACATAAGAACCGGGAGCAATAGCCACTAGGGGGTGAAGATAGGTCAATGCAATCCAAATACCCAAAATGGTGTTTTTTTGCCCCAAGGCTTGCCCAGCGGTAATACGATTTGCATACTTAGAGCCTATCCATTTTCCTAAAAAAAACTGTAAGCAACATACCACTAGTCCAATAAATGCAATAAAAAGGAGTAAGCTAAGAGGCTCTTGAGATTGTACTAGTGAGTGTACCGTTTCTCCCGTTACAATGGCAAGGGATATGGCCCAGAGATAAAAAGCAAATGGCTGCTTATCTTCTAGCCACGAATGTAACTTTTTGCAATACTGCCGTATAAACAGTGCTAAAAGGAAGGGACAAATGAGTAATGGGAAAATTTTACTAAACACATATAGAAAGGTGGTTAAAAAGCTGGTGCCGGAGGCTGGCTCTATAGTAGAAAAGATTAGTGGCACTAAAAAAGCCATACTACAATTCACAAGTAGTGTATAAGTGGTGATAATAGAGCCACTACCGCCTAACTTGGAAACAATAACAGCTGCGGCGGTTGCAGTGGGCATTAAGAAACAGAGCATAGCAGACTCGGCTGCAATTTCATTGTAGGAGATTAACAGTAGATAGCTAAGCACAGCACCAAGCACTTGAATAAGCAGCAGCCAGCCCATCAATTTAGTGAAACAGAGCTCTTTCCAAGCTACTTTACTAAAGGTTAACAGCAACATGGAGAATATTAAGGTAGGTGTAACCCATCCTAAAGAATGTGTGGCAAATATTCGTACGTCAACAAATAAAGAACAATGCATCAACAGAAAATAGCCTGCTATTCCTATTATCATAGCAACTGGAAGCGTCCATTTTTTTATAAAAGAAATCATATATGAGCTATTGGGTTCTTACTTAAGAAGTATGCAAATATACCGCTCTTTAGCGTTATTTTTCTAAAAAAAATAGAATATCTCTTATGAACTCACCCTATTTCATATAAAACGACTACTTTTGTCAAGGAAAGAGAAAAATATGCATACAGCTTACACGAAAAGAATTCTATTTTTTGCATGCTTTTTATTAGCATTACTACTATGCACTACGCCCGCATTGAGCAAGGACTTTGTTGTCGTTATCGATGCTGGACATGGTGGGCACGACTCTGGTGCAGCAAGAAAAGGGGTTAAAGAAAAGGATATCAATCTAAAAGTTGCACTTGCATTAGGTCGTGAGATACGTAAAAACGCTCCAGATGTAAAGGTTATCTATACGCGAAAATCGGATGTCTTTATTGAGCTTAACCAACGCGCTGCAATTGCTAACAAAGCGAATGCCGACCTATTTATATCTATTCATACCAATGCTGTAAAAAGAGGTTCTCCTGTGGGGTCTGAAACATTTACACTGGGACTATCTCGTTCAAAAGCAAATCTGGAAGTTGCCAAGAGAGAGAACTCGGTTATTGAGATAGAAGACAACTACAAGCAAAAATATGCAGGCTTTGATCCCTCCTCGCCAGAGAGCTATATTATCTTTGAGTTTATTCAAGATAAACATATGAAACAAAGTGTTGCACTGGCTACATTGGTTCAAAAAGAGTTTAAAACTTATGCTAAACGAGTAGACAGAGGGGTACATCAAGCAGGTTTTTTAGTACTTAAAGCCACCTCTATGCCAAGCATCTTAATTGAGCTTGGGTTTATCACAAGTAAAAGAGAACGCGATTACTTACGCTCTACAAAGGGTGCCAATAAAATGGCCGAAAGTATTTATAGAGCTTTTGCTAAATATAGAAAAGAACAACCACAATACTTAGCTGCTAAAAAAACATTTAGCTCAACGAATTCACCTAAACCAACAACATATTCAACGCCAACGAATACTACAAAAGGTACCTATTTTAGAGTTCAGATAATGACATCCTCTAAAAAACTATCGTTGAGAGATTATCGTTTTCACCGTCAAAAAGGTATTTCCTACTATTATGAAAATGGTCGCTACAAATATACGATTGGAAACTCCACTAATTATGATGAAATATATGCGCTCAGTAAAAAGATGAAACGCATCTTTAAAGATGCATTTATCGTAGCATTTACGAACAATAAAAAAACAAATATACATAAAGCCATACAGCTCTACAAGAAAAATAAATAACATGAAATACAACAGTAAAGAAATAAAAATAGGGCTAACAGGCATCGCAGCCCTAGCTATACTCGTTTTTGGACTCAATTATTTAAAGGGAATCAATATCTTTAAAACAGGCGACCACTACTTAGTTAAATTTGAAAATGTACTAGGGATGCCAATCTCAAGTCCCATTTTTGCTGATGGTGTTAAAGTAGGATCGGTACGCGACATTGAATACAACCGAAATCAATCCAAAGAGATTACAGTAAAAATAGAGGTGGATAATGGTCTACGTATACCTAAAGGAAGTAGAGCGGAAGTGGAAACCGATATGCTAGGAGCGGTAAAAATAACCTTGCTATTAGCCAACAATATGCGAGAGAAATACCAAGAAAACGATACTATTCCTGGAGGAATAAATCTAGGAATCATTAATAATACGATTAATCAGATGACACCACAGATTAACTCGATTCTGCCGAAACTCGATTCTATTGCTAACTCTTTACAACAAATAGTTGCTAGCCAATCTATCGACAAGACTTTAAAATCGACAGAGAAAACAATGAAAAATCTGGAACAGGCATCTGCACAACTCAACCTGATTATGCAACACAAAATGCCGAATATTGCTGCTAACTTAGAACAGATGAGTAGTAATGCAGTTACAATTACTAACAATCTTAAAACGGTGGATTTTGCGAAAACAATAAAGAGCATAAACACAACATTGGCACATGTAGAACAGACCACGAAACAGTTAAACAAAAAGAATAATACGATGGGGCTACTTTTAAACGACTCAACGCTTTACACCAATCTAACTACTCTTTCTAATAGTGCTACAAAACTCTTAAATGATTTTAAATCGCATCCAAAAAGATATGTCCACTTTTCTGTTTTTGGCAGAAAAGAAAAATAGCCTAATCTAGAATAAGTCTAAATAACAAGATTTTTTCAAAGATTTTATTTGGAAATAAAATAGGCGTAAGAGATATATAAAACAATAAGATTGCACAAAAGGAATAGAATTTTCCCGATTGTTAATTTGCGTAAATAGTTGTATTTCAGATGTTTAATTTCAATCAATAGTTTTATAACATATACCAAAATCAAATAAAGTATTTTACTGAAAATAAACAACTTAGGTATTCTTTCATAAAAACAAATAAAAAGGTATTTGTTTTTATGAAATAAGATGCTGAAATTTGTAGACGTAGAAGTTTCACTAATCATTAATAAGTATTGATAAATCACATGGCTGAGAACAAACATATCAGGCTGTGGAATAATTGTCTTCAAGTTATAAAAGACAATATCCCAGACACGACTTTTAAAACTTGGTTTGCACCTATTGTCCCCATTAAATTTGAGGATAATAAGTTGACAATACAAGTTCCAAGCCATTTCTTTTATGAGTACATAGAAGAGCAATTTGTTGATCTACTTAGAGAGGCTATCCACAAAGAAATTGGGGATAGGGTAAAATTGATGTATACCGTTCTGGTAGACAAAACAAATGATGGTAAAATGACCGTTGAGCCAACAAATGGCAACAACTACTCTAAAGGATTAATTAAAAACGACAATAAAGCTCCCTCTCAACTTAGACAGTCTGTTCCACAAGATTTAGACCCACATCTAAATCCAAATTATAGCTTTGATAATTTCATTGAAGGATATAGTAATAAATTATCGCGTACAGCTGGCGAAACCATTGCTTGTGACCCAAGCAGCACTACTTTTAATCCGCTTTTTATATACGGACCATCGGGTGTTGGTAAAACACATCTTATTAATGCCATAGGAAGAAGAATAAAAAGAGATCATCCTGAAAAACGGGTGTTGTATGTATCAGCTCATCTTTTCCAAGTACAATATACAGACTCGGTAAGAAACAATGTGACCAACGATTTTCTTAATTTCTATCAAACGATAGATATCTTGATTATGGATGATGTACAGGAGTTTGCTGGAGCTACAAAAACACAAAACACTTTCTTCCATATTTTTAACCACCTACACCAAAACGGGAAGCGACTTATCATGACCTCAGATAGACCTCCTATCATGTTAGCGGGAATGGAAGATCGTTTATTAACACGTTTCAAATGGGGTTTAGTGGCCGAATTGGAGAAGCCTAATGTTGAATTAAGAAAAGAAATTCTAAGAAAAAAGATAGAGCACGATGGTCTTGTCTTTCCAGAAGAGGTAATCAATTATATTGCTGAGAATGTTGACGACAGTGTACGCGATTTAGAGGGTATTGTACTGCAGTTTATTGCGCGGTCAACTATTCTAAATAAAGAGATAGACTTAGATTTAGCAGAATATATTGTTAACAAGGCGGTAAGACATGAAAACAAACCTATCACCATTGAGAGTATTGTTGAGAAAGTTTGTGCACATTATGACATTGACATTTCTGCTATACATCAAAAGACTAGACGAAGTAATATCGTAAAGCTTAGACAAATAGCAATGTTCTTAGCAAAGAAATATACCAATACATCTACCACCAAAATTGGATTGCAAATTGGTAATAAGAATCATGCTACCGTACTTCACTCGGATAAAATTATCAAAGGACTTATAGAAGTAGATAAGAAATTCCGTGCAGAGGTAGAAGAAATTGAGAAAACGATAAGAAAGAATCGTTAATTCTCCCCCCCCCCCCCAAAAAAAAAAGAGGGCAAAAGTACTTATTACTTTTGCCCTCTTTTTTTTTACGCTCTTTTCCTTTAAAAAAAGTTCTGTTTTTTAAGTGCCTTCTTAAAGTTCCTAGAAAAAAGAATATTATCTTTCTTTGTATACCTTACATCGGTAAAGACTTGTGCCAATGTTTTTTTATTGTTTTCTTTAATATATTGTAGATTAATAGGTAGAGCTTCTTTCTCTTCATAAAGTTCATCAATGCTTTCAGGAGTAAAATCATGATAAACATCTTCATGGAGAACAGCTCCAAGAGGCAATCTATCCACCTTATTAGGACACTCCGCAGGCCATCCTACAGTGAGCGTTGTGATAGGAAAAACTAAAGGAGGAAGCTTTAATACCTCACAAATAGCTTCTGCATTATAAGTTGTTGTGCCTAGGTAACAGATTCCTAATCCTCGTTGCTCAGCTAGTGTAGCAAACGTTTGGGCAAAAATAGTAGCATCCATAGCTGCACTTGCAAAAGAGATAAGATTATTATACGAAGGCGCAGCATCACGCTGTTCACACCATTTAGAAAAACGATTAAAATCGGCACAAAAGGTTAGCACAACGGGAGCATTCATCACCATTGGTTGATTAAAATGAAGTGGAGCAAGTTGTTCTTTTATGTCCACATCGCGCGTTGCAACAACACTATATACTTGCATATTACCAACTGTAGAGGCATGAGAAGCAGTTGCTATTAGCTTCTCTAAGAGTCTTTGAGAGACAGGTTGAAACGTATATTTACGTATTGTTTTTCTGTTTTTAAAACTGCTCATCTGTTTTTTTTACAAATATAATAAATCTATTCATTTTACAGATAATAAAATGCTCCTAATTTGCTTCTTTAAAAAACAAAACTTTTCAAAAGTAAATTATAAAAATTTCTTTTTGGAAAACTTTTTCCGCTAAAAAAAAACTAACAACCTGATTGTTAGTATATTAGAAATTAAATTGGAAAACTTTGATAAAACAGTCACCGATTTCTTTGTTAGATGATAATTAATATATACATTTGTCCGACGTTTATTACAAGCTTATGTTGGTGAAACTTCTACGAGTTAACCGATAGTACAATAACAGCACAATTGAACAAAATAATGGGAAAAAAAACCTATACATTTGACGAGGCCTATGCAGCTTCGTTAAAATATTTCAAAGGAGATAGTTTAGCCGCTAAAGTTTGGGCTAACAAGTATGCCGTAAAAGATTCTTATGGCAATCTCTATGAAAAGACACCAGAAGAGATGCATTGGAGAATTGCCAATGAAGTAGCACGCATTGAGCAAAAATATGCAAATCCTCTTGCGGCTGAAAAGATTTTCTCCCTGCTCGACAATTTTAAATATATTGTACCACAAGGAAGTCCCATGACAGGGATAGGCAATAACCTACAAGTTGGTTCTTTGTCCAATTGTTTTGTTATTGGTATGGATGGATCAGCCGATTCATATGGAGGTATCATCAAGATTGATGAAGAACAGGTACAATTAATGAAACGAAGAGGCGGGGTTGGTCACGATTTATCTCATATCCGTCCAAAAGGTTCTCCTGTTAAAAATTCGGCATTAACATCTACAGGATTAGTACCCTTCATGGAACGCTATTCGAACTCTACACGAGAGGTAGCCCAAGATGGAAGAAGAGGAGCCTTAATGTTAAGTGTTTCAGTAAAGCATCCCGACTCAGAATCTTTTATTGATGCCAAAATGGTGGAAGGAAAGATTACGGGTGCCAACGTTTCGATTAAATTAGACGACGAGTTTATGCGTGCTGCAACCTCGGGTCAAAACTATACACAGCAATATCCTATTGATGCAGAAAAACCTAAATACACCAAAAGTATAGAGGCTGCTCCACTATGGAAAAAGATTGTACACAATGCGTGGAAATCAGCTGAACCAGGCGTACTTTTCTGGGATACTATCATCCGCGAGTCAGTGCCAGATTGTTATACTGATTTAGGGTATAAAACAGTCTCCACAAATCCATGTGGAGAGATCCCATTATGTCCCTACGATTCTTGCCGTCTATTAGCCATTAATCTCTATTCCTACGTAACAAATCCTTTCAGCAAGGAGGCTTATTTTGACTTTGATTTATTTAAAGAGCATGTAAGATATGCACAACGTATCATGGATGATATCATAGATCTTGAACTTGAAAAAATTCAAGCCATCTTAGATAAGATTAGAAAGGACCCAGAAAGCGATGAGGTAAAAGGTTCTGAGCTCCATCTATGGGAAAAGATTTATCACAAAACCAAACAGGGTAGACGAACAGGTGTTGGTATCACTGCCGAAGGCGATATGATTGCTGCCATGGGACTACGTTATGGAACAGAAGAGGCCACTACTTTCTCCGAGAGTGTACACAAAACCCTAGCAATAGAAGCTTACCGTTCATCGGTTAATCTTGCTAAGGAACGTGGCCCATTCGAAGTATACGACACCGTTAGAGAACAAAACAATCCATTCATCAATCGCCTAAAAGATGCCGATCCAAGTCTTTATGAAGAGATGGCAAAATCAGGTAGACGAAACATCGCTTGTTTAACCATTGCACCAACAGGAACAACGAGTTTGATGACACAAACAACATCTGGTATTGAGCCTGTATTCCTACCAGTATACAAACGTCGCAGAAAAGTAAATCCCAATGACCCTGAGTCGCAAATTGATTTAATTGATGAATCAGGAGATGCCTTTGAGGAGTATATTGTTTATCATCACAAGTTCTTAACTTGGATGGAAAAGAACAACTACGACATAACAAAGAAATATTCGCAAGAAGAGATTGACGAAATCGTAAAGAAATCGCCCTACTACAAAGCAACTTCAAACGATGTTGATTGGTTAATGAAGATTAAGATGCAAGGACGTATCCAAAAATGGGTAGACCACTCTATCAGCGTAACAATCAACCTACCCAACGATGCTAACGAAGAGTTAGTAAACGATTTATATGTAGAAGCATGGAAATGTGGTTGCAAAGGCTGTACCGTCTATCGTGATGGTTCACGTTCTGGTGTTCTTGTTGCTGCAGAAAGCAAAAAAGACACACCACCACCTTGTAAATACCCCACTGTTGTAGAGGTACGCCCCAAAACGCTCGATTGTGATGTTGTACGTTTTCAAAACAACAAAGAGAAATGGGTAGCACTAGTTGGTTTATTAGATGGACATCCTTATGAAATATTCACCGGTCTACAAGATGACGATGAAGGTCTTAGTCTTCCTAAGTCGGTTGTATCTGGACGCATCATCAAAAATTTAGACGAAAACGGGAATAAACGTTATGATTTCCAGTTTGAAAATAAACGCGGATACAAAACCACTATTGAGGGGCTTTCTGAGAAATTCAATAAAGAATATTGGAACTACGCTAAATTAATTTCAGGCGTATTACGATGGAGAATGCCTATTGACCAAGTAATTAAACTCGTTGGTTCTTTACAACTAGATAGCGAAAACATAAACACTTGGAAAAATGGTGTAGAAAGAGCTTTAAAGAAATATGTAAAAGATGGAACCGAAGCCAAAGGGCAGGTTTGTCCTAACTGCCATGAAGCCACCTTAATTTACCAAGAAGGCTGCCTTATCTGCACCAACTGCGGTGCATCTCGTTGCGGATAAAAAAGACGCAGCATCTAAAATAAAAAAAGCTCATTTATTCTTTTTACAAAGAATAAATGAGCTTTTTTTATAAACAGAAACAGCAAACAAAAAGATGAACAACAGCTTAAGCAAACGTTTGCATAAAAAAAAGGTGTCTTTTTAAGAGATTAACTCTCTAATTGATGAATTTATCTATAAACTTGCATTAAAATAATTTTGTAACCTATTAAGTCTTCATACTATGTTTATAGATTTTACTATTGAATATCGCACAAATTGGGGAGAAGAAGTAAGGCTCACTGGATCCGCTAAAGAATTAGGAGCTTGGGATGAAAATAAAGCAATAGCCTTAACTACCACCAATGGCATATTATGGCATGTAAAAATTTCAATAAACGACAAAGCACAAACTCCACTCGAATATAACTATTGTATCTACAAAGATGGGCAACTCCTTCAAAAAGAATGGAACACTTTTCCACGCAAGCTAACGCTTCTAAACAAACAAAAATATACACTGCAAGATAGCTGGAGAACAACCAACGATCAACAAAATTATTTTAGTTCTGCTTTTACAGAATGCTTATTAGCACACAAAGAACCAATAGGTACAGACAAACAATATAGTAAAACAATCCTTTTTAGAGCTTTTGCTCCGCGTGTTGCTAGTAATTATGCTTTAGCTCTATCTGGCAATCAAAAAGCACTTGGCAATTGGGAAGAGAAAAAAGCTGTTGTACTCAACAATAAACATTACCCAGAATGGGAAATAGCACTCAATGCTAGCACTATTCACTTTCCACTCGATTATAAATTTGTACTCTACAATTTGGAGACAAAGCAGGTAGAAGAATGGGAAGATAATCCAAACCGCACTCTTGCTAACCCACAGTTAAAAAAGAATGAGACATATGTTGTAGCCGACCGGTTTGTACGCTTTAGTCTACCCGCATGGAAATGTGCTGGAGTAGCTGTGCCAGTCTTTTCACTAAAATCGGCTACAAGTTATGGTATTGGTGATTTTGGCGATTTAAAGAAAATGATCGATTGGGCCCTACATACACATCAGAAAGTAGTGCAAATATTGCCCATCAATGATACCACCATCACCAACACTTGGACAGACTCCTACCCCTATAATAGCATCTCTATCTATGCTTTTCATCCCATGTATATAGACATCAGTCAACTTCACCCTTTACAAGAAAAGGGTAAGATGGATTATTATATGGCCCAACAAGAAAAGCTCAATGCTTATACAATGGTGGATTATGAAGCTGTTAATGCAGTAAAATGGGAGTATTGCAAAGATTTATATCTACAAGAGGGGAAAAAAGAGTTAGCTACAGACGGCTTTAAAGCTTTCTTTGAGAACAACAAAGAATGGCTTAAACCATATGCTGCATTCAGTCATCTACGTAATGTCTATAAAACAGCAAACTTTAGAGAATGGCCCAAATATCAAACCTTCAACAGCAAAGAAATAGATAAGCTCTGCAACAAAAAAAGCAAAGACTACGACCATATAGCCTTGTACTATTTTGTACAATATCACTTGCACCTACAACTACTTGCTACCTCTGCATATGCGCGCAAAAACGGCGTCGTATTAAAAGGAGATATACCTATTGGTATAAGTCGTAATAGTGTAGAAGCATGGACAGAGCCACATTACTTTAATCTTAACGGACAAGCTGGTGCTCCACCCGATGACTTCTCCGCCAACGGACAAAACTGGGGATTCCCTACTTATAACTGGGATGTAATGGCAAAAGATGGTTACAGCTGGTGGATGAAACGTTTCCAAAAGATGTCTGAATATTTTGATGCTTACCGCATTGACCATATATTAGGGTTCTTCCGTATCTGGGAAATACCTACCCACGCCGTACATGGACTACTCGGCCAATTTATGCCCTCCTTACCGATGAGCAAAGAGGAAATTGCGGGTTATGGTCTCTACTTTAATGAATCGTTCTTCTTACGCCCCTTTATTCACGAATATTTCCTAGAACAACTCTTTGGAAAACATGTTGCTTTTGTTAAAGAGACATTTATCCAAACCACTAAGACATGGGAAATCTATGAGATGCGTCCAGCTTTTGACACACAAAAAAAGGTAGCGGCTTATTTTGAAGGAAAAACAGATGCAGATAGTTGCAGCATACGAGATGCACTCTATGCACTTATCAGCGATGTGCTTTTTGTTAGTGATAGCAAAGATCCAAATAAGTTTCACCCACGTATCAGCGTACAACACGACTTTATTTACCGAGCATTGAGCGACAACGATAAAGCTGCTTTCAATAGGTTATACGATGACTATTATTATCATCGTCATAATGAATATTGGCATCAACAAGCAATGAACAAATTGCCACAGCTAACACAATCTACACGTATGTTAGTATGTGGTGAAGATTTAGGAATGATTCCAGATTGTGTAGAATGGGTGATGAACGATTTACAAATCAACAGCTTGGAGATACAGCGTATGCCCAAAAATCCAACACACGAGTTTGGACACCTCAATGAGTATCCTTACCGTTCGGTTTGTACTATCTCTACACACGATATGTCTACACTACGAGGCTGGTGGGAAGAGGATAGAGAAAAGACACAACACTACTACAACAATGAGCTGCAACGATACGGCGAAGCACCACAAGAGGCCAGTGGAGAAATTTGTGAGGATATAATCCGACGACACCTATATAGTAATTCTATGCTATGCATCTTATCGTTCCAAGATTGGTTAGCTATCGATGAACATTGGCGATTAGCAGATGCAAATGCAGAACGTATCAACATACCAGCTAATCCTAAACATTATTGGCGCTATAGAATTCATCTTAGTATAGAGGAGTTAATGCAAGCAACTAGCGTAAACGAAAAAATAAAAGGACTCATTGAAGAAACAGCAAGAAACAGCGTAAAATAAGAGATCCTACACCTAAAAATAACCTCACTACAGCTATATATGTTGTAGTGAGGTTTTTATGTGGTCTATCAAAAAAACTGTATCTTTGCACAAAAGGAAAAGAAAAGATGAAAGCACTAACAACAACCATTTGTTTAGACCAGATGCAATTTTACGCCTATCATGGCGTAACTCAACAAGAGAAAAAAATAGGAAATGTTTTTTTTGTTAGTTTACAATTAACCACACCTATCAATGCCTCTTTCCAAAGCGATGAGGTAGCAGATACCATCAGCTATGCAGATGTTTATGCTTGTGTAGAGAAAGAAATGCAGAAAACCTCTAACCTTTTAGAACATCTCTGCCAACAAATCTCGGAAACACTATACCATACATTCCCAACAATTACAGCCATCCACATACGTATAGATAAACAAACACCTCCGATGGGTGGACAGATAGAGCGCGTTGGTATACAGCTCAGCTCTATACGATAACAGATAAAACATACTGCTAAACAATTACAGCCATTCCCATACGTATAGATAAACAAACACCCCCGATGGGTGGACAGATAGAGCGCGTTGATATACAGCTCAGCTCTATACGATAATAGATAAGCATACCACTCAACCATAAAAAAGCTCCTGCATCTATTTATAGATGCAGGAGCTTTTTTTTTTAGAAAATGAACATCGATTATGCCAGCACTCTAATCAGCAGGCTTAACCAAAGCTGTATCATTACCGTCCCTGTTTACTAAACAATAAATCTATTGAGGAGCAAAGAGGCGATCATCTAAATTATTATCTATTTTCTACGCTATATTTAAGCACTTTACCCGAATAAGGAGGTAGCGAGAAAGATAAGGCTGTTTTGCTTGTTAACACCGTGATATCAGCCCTATTTGTTAGTAAATCCACCGCATTAGAATAGTCCGTTTCTACCAATCCTGCTTGTTCAAAGAACAGCGAAGAGACATTCAGCGAGGAGCTAACAGGTTGACTAGATAAGTTAACCGCCACTACTATTACATCTGTATCCGTATAACGAGCAAATGCAAAGAAATGATCGGCGTCATAATCGGCATTCAACCGGTTATCTGCTGTAAAGTCATATGTTTCACCCTCTACCATTGCTTTTTGTTCAGTAGCTATATGCAATACGCGTTTATAAAAAGCACGTAACGCTTGGGTAGAATCAGGCAATTGCTCTCCTGTATACGTACCTCCACTCCTCCACTGTTTTAGAGAAGCTAATCCGTAATAGTCAAAGATAGTAGTTCTACCATCGTCTCCTCCAAAACCGGTAGCACCTTTACCAAATTCACCCAGCTCCTGTCCAAAATAGAGCAGATAGGGATTGCTCGTATAAAGAGCAGAAACAAGTGTCATAGCTCTACCAGCTTTCGCTGAACCCGCAAAATCGGGCGATGCTATTCGTTGCTCATCATGATTCTCTAAGAAATTGACTAAATGCGACTGCACCTTTTCTAATCGTTTAGCATTCACTCTAATAGCAGATGTTTTTGTTCTACCCTGCACCACCGCTTTGAGCGTATCATACAACCCCACTTTATCATATAAATAATCAAATCCACCTGTACCTATATAAGAGGAGTATACCGTAGGATTATAAATCTCGGCAATAAAGATCAGATTGGGATAATTTTTTTTCACCTCCGCAATAGCCCAATGCCAAAATTCTACAGGCACCATCTCCGCCATATCTGCACGAAAAGCATCCACGCCCTTTGCACTCCAAAACAGTAAAATATTTTTCATGCGTACCCATGTATCTGGAATAGGATCAAAACGTTTAACCTCCCCGTTACTATAATCAATACCATAGTTTAACTTGATGGTTTCATACCAGTCGCCCTTTTCTGGCGTAGCAGAAAAAACGCCATTACCAGTTACTTTGGCAGGTGTTTCCCTGTATCCATTCACCTCAAATTTTGGGGCTAACGACTCGCCAGGCAAGTAATAGAAGTTGTTGTTTGCAGAAAAAGCAACCGTTTTATCATCATTTGCGCCCAAATCGATAGCTCCTTTAGGTAGAGAGATAGAATGGAACTCCCGTGCCACATGATTGGGGATAAAATCAAGAATAACTTTCAGTCCCGCCTTATGCGTACGCGCAATTAAAGCCTCAAACTCCTCCATTCTATGGTTAACATCACTCGCCAAATCGGGATCCACATCGTAGTAGTCGCGTATAGCATAGGGCGAACCAGCATTTCCTTTTACAACACCAGGATGACTCGATGGAATGCCATAAGCCGTGTAATCGGTTTTTGAGGCATGCGCTATAACCCCTGTATACCAAATATAATTTGCACCAAACGCACGTAAAGAGTCCAAAGCCGTTTGGGTAAAATCAGCAAATTTGCCTACACCATTCTGTGCTATTGTTCCGTTATATACATTGGTCAAATTATCATTACCAAACAGACGTGTCATCACTTGGTAAATAATCATTTTTTCCTGTTTTGGAGCAGTAGCGGAGGCCGACTTAGTATGCTGCACACAACCCACACTAGCAAAACCAGCAACAAAGCAAAAAGAGATTGCCTTTAACAAAGAGTTCTTCATAGTATCAAATTTTTCATTCAAGGCAAATATACATTTTTTAGTATCTTAGGCATACGAATCTATTCAATAAACAAAATATAGTAAATGCAAACGTTTGCATCTTTTGCTCTATACAAACAATAAAAGAGTGGTATTACAGAAAAAAGAGATGCTATATAGCATCTAATCAACAAGAAAGCATTCGCAAATCATTTTGTTAGAAAAAACCATCTATTCATTACAAGGAATAACAATAAAAGTAAAATAGAGCATAAAATTATCTTAAAATACTTTATTTCTTGGAAAAAACGAAAAAGGATTGAATGCATTTTTTTTTATCTCAGATAAAAACACGAAATTTGCAACAAATCATGTATCTAAACAAGAATAAATAAATTTGACAATGAAAACAAGTGCATTACAAAAAGAGAGAGCATCTTACACACCTAAGTATCCTCAAGCTCTAAAAGGAGATGTTCAGGTAAACGAAGGAGAAGCTACTCAATCTATTGCAGATCAAGACGAAATTAAGAAATTATTCCCGAACACATACGGAATGCCTATCATTCGCTTCGATGCAGCAACAACAGCAGTAAAAGAAGCAGGCCCAATCAACGTTGGTGTTATCTTATCAGGTGGACAAGCTCCTGGAGGACACAATGTTATTTCTGGTATCTTTGATGGTGTTAAAAAACTCAACAAAGAGAGCAAAGTATATGGTTTCATCTTAGGTCCTGGTGGTTTAGTAGATCACAACTACATTGAACTAACAGCAGACATCATTGACGAATACCGCAACACTGGTGGATTTGACATCATTGGCTCTGGACGTACCAAACTAGAGGAAGCCTCTCAATTTGATAAAGGATATGAGATTCTTAAAGAACTAGGTATCCAAGCTATCGTTATTATTGGTGGAGATGATTCTAACACCAACGCCTGTGTATTAGCCGAATATTATGCACAAAAGAAATATGGTATTCAAGTAATTGGTTGTCCTAAAACAATTGATGGTGACTTGAAGAACGATATGATTGAAACTTCATTTGGTTTCGATACAGCTTGTAAAGTTTATTCAGAGGTGATTGGTAATATCCAACGCGACTGTAACTCAGCACGTAAATACTGGCATTTCATTAAACTAATGGGCCGTTCAGCATCACATATCGCATTAGAGTGTGCACTACAGACACAACCTAACGTATGTATCATCAGCGAAGAGGTAGAAGCAAAAAACATGTCATTAGACGATGTTATCACTTCTGTTGCAGGTGTAGTAGCACGACGTGCTGCCGATGGTAACAACTTTGGTACCGTTCTTATTCCAGAGGGATTAATCGAATTTATTCCAGCAATGAAAGATTTAATTGCTGAGCTAAACGATTTCTTAGCCGCTAATGGAGAAGAGTTCTCACATATCAAAAAATCGTACCAACGCGAATATATCGTCTCTAAACTATCAGAGAAAAATGCAGCCATCTATGCAAGTCTACCAGAAGGTGTTGCTCGCCAATTGAGCCTAGATAGAGATCCTCATGGAAATGTGCAAGTATCTCTTATTGAGACAGAGAAATTGTTATCCGAAATGGTTGCAGCTAAATTAGCAAAATGGAAAGAAGAGGGACAATACACAGGTAAGTTTGCTGCACAACATCACTTCTTTGGTTATGAAGGTCGCTGTGCTGCACCATCTAACTACGATGCTGATTACTGCTACTCCCTAGGATATACCGCTTCTGTATTGATTGCTAATGGCAAAACAGGTTATATGTCATCTGTAC
>JAQWAN010000182.1 GCA_028707655.1 Bacteroidaceae bacterium | reverse complement strand
CAAGGAGAGTCTATCGCTTTTCGGGTAAACGTTTTTATAAAGTAGAACGTTTGCCCAATAAAGAGCGACATAAAAAATCGAATACTCCATCAATCGATAAAAGTTTACAATTGTGCGGAAAAACAAAGATAATTAGAGAAAGACAACCCATTCATTATGCCTTTTTGGCATAACATTTAACAAACCCTACAATTTTCAACAAGTAGAGAGATCTCAAGCTACGTATTTCCCCTAGATTTATTGCGAAAAAAAGCTACAATACTAGAATAAACAGTAAAAAAAGGATAAAAAGGAGCTGTAAAAGAAAGAAAAGAATCGGTTAACCTTTAACTATAAAGATACTTAAAAACGAACATATAGACACTATTTGTCCTATTTTCACCTATTAAACCATAAAAAGAACACGTTAAGCACAAAAAACCTTACATAAACATAAAAAATCATTAACAATTAACAATATCAAACTATAATTTTTGAACTTCTGATATTTAAGTTACTTTTGCACAATTACTAAATATTAATCAATTTTATGATTCAGATTATGAAAATGCGAAAAAAACTATTTTATTGTTTAAATCTCGTGCTCTTTGTTCAATTGTTACTATTTATTTCATCTTGTGCATCCTCGGGTGTAAGCTCTGAGAACAAAGCGGAATACAAGGAAATGAAACATTTTCAAAGTTCAAAACAATATTTATCTGCACTAGAGATAGCAACCAGAATTGCTGTAGAAGAGCCAGAAGCACCAGGCCCTAAAAAGTTCATCCATGAGCACTTTGATGCAAATATGCAAATAACGATGCAGGCCTTGGCAAACCAGCCAACAACTTCAGGAGATGCAGAAAGTCAGTATGCTATGTACACCAAATTGGTAAAGATCTATGCAAATCTTTCCAAAATGAAATTACCTCTAAAACAGAAAAAAGGTAAATGGTCATGGACTACTCCCATCAAAGATTACAAAGGCAAAAAAGAGGAAACCCGACTTTTGGCTTATAAGTTGCTAACCAATGATGCACATAACTTCATTGCACAAGACAACTACCAAAGAGCAGGTGCTGCTTTTAAAAAAGCAATCGATAATTATCTATTAAATGACCCCGAGAAATTTGCTGCCAGAGAAAAAGCAGTTAAACTACTTGTTGAAAAAGCCAACAAACAAGCAACCAGCAAGGATGTAAAAATAGCGATTAACGCTTATCATTTTTATAAAACAGCCCTATCTTTCGACCAATTCAACAAAGAAGCAACAGCGGGTGCAGATGGTATGAAAAAGACTATTGCTACGCTATATATAGCAGAGGGAACTAGTCTCGAGGCTACCAATGACATTAAGAATTGGGTTAAAGCGGTAGATAGCTACAAGAATGCTTACCAATGGGATAAGAGTAATGCTCTAGCGGGATCGAAAAAAGAAAAATGTGTGTTACGCATCACTGACTTTTATTATACCGCTGGTTTAAAACTGGAAAAGGCTAAAAAGATAGATGAATCGATAGAGAACTATCGCCTAGCTTTACAATGGACACCTAATTATAAAGATTGTATGTGTCGTATGTATAGCATGAAGATCAATTGTCAACTAGATAGCTGTACCAAATATGCTGCAATATCCAAAAAGAGTTGCACTCCAATGTTTACAGAAGCCAAAAAGATTAAAACATCTATTGATAAAAGCTACAATACCATTAGTGGAATACAAAATATTGTAGGTACGGTAGAGGGATTAACAGAAAACGTTGGACAACTTCAATCTGCAGTTCAACCACTAAGTTACCTTCCTGTAGTAGGTCCTGTTTGTAAAGTAGTTAAACTACAACTCGATAAGACACATACAAAAATAGAAAGCTTTTCAAATAAACTTTCCAGCTTAAACAAACCAGTATTACTACCATTAAGTAAGGTGTTAGGAAGTGCTAAAACAGAACTAGCTACCAACGATGCTAGTTATAAAAGCTACACTACCAGTCTTACTTCACTAAATAAAATGCGCACACGCATAAAACCTCTATTAGCTAAATTTGGAAACAATGAGAGTAAATATCTAGCGGTTGAGAAAAATCTTAAAGCGATAACCGCTACGCTAAAAAACATGGGTAATGAATCAACAAAAGCAACTCAAAACTTAAAGGTACTTTACAAAGCCAGCAATGTTATTGATAACTATGAGAAATATATCAAACCAGCATCGAGTGCTATTAACAAGACTAAATCGGTATTAGATGAATTCCGACCTACTTTAAAAAGTATCAACAGTGCATTAGACAAAGAAGTTGGTTACAAAAGTGTGAAAGTGAGCATCCGAAAAGTATTAAACGGTGTAAACAAATACACACCAGGCTCTATTAAAAGCGGATTAAAAAAGGCTGCAACAAAAGTACTTAATCCTCTACTTAAAAAAGCTGGTATTAAGATTCCAGATATTCCTTATGTAACAGAAGCTACCCGTTTGATGGACCAAGCACAACAATCGTACAAAACGATAACTAACTCTGTTACCAACTGGAGCAAAAGCAACAAGAACTTTGAAGCGAACAACAAAAAAATGGCTCTTGCTATCAGTAAGCTAAACAGCATAAAATAATGACTCCGTGTTTCTCTTTCACTTCTCTGAAACATCGTAAGATATACCCAAGATGAAGTGATAGGTTCTCCAATGAAAAGCCTCAACATATGTATATGTTGAGGCTTTTTATTTTTCTTAAAAACGCGTTTAGGCTCCATCCAAGAATGGCGATAAACGCTCGCTCTATACTATTCCACCTTTAGCAGTTGGATACGAAAAAGAAGTGTTGAATAACCAGGGATGTTATCCACCTTTTTCTTACCATAACCCAATTCAAAAGGAACTACAATTTCGAATTCCGATCCCTCTCTCATCAAGAGAAGCGCCTCTTTCCAACCATCAATCACTTCAAACACACGTAACAAAGCAGGAAATGGCTCCGTAAGATTTGTATCAAACACTCTTTGGTCGATAAACTTACCTTCGTAATAAACATGTACCAAAGAGGTAGGAACAGGTTGAATACCCTCCCCCATCTTTATAACACGATACTGCAAGCCACTTGGCAAACAAACCATGTCTGGCTTACTTTGGTTATCGTTCAGATAACGACAATTTTCTTCTTTATACTGTTGTTTATTCAATTTCATGTGTATTGTTTTTTATTTACTTCAAAGAGAACTCTCTTTAGCAATCCCTAATGCAAATAAGTGCACCTACAATGGGGGAAAGTTTAAAAGTGATAATTACTAGTGGATTCAATCAACGGATACCAACATGTGGTTGGCCATCATCTATGGAGGACAAAAGTAGCACAAATACAGCTAGCAGCCAATCCTTTTAGAAAGAATTGTTTATTCTTATAGAAAAACCGATGTTCTACGCAGCTTCAGACTACTTAAAAGGATTTAATTTATAGCGTTTACGATAATCTACTGGCGTACATTGGTGTAGTGATTTAAATTGTCGAGAGATGTTCTTACCATCAGCAAGACCAATTTCAGCTGCCAGCTCATTAATAGGTCTATCCGTTGTTAATAGTAATTGCGTGAAACATTGCATCTTAAGGGTAAAGATATAGTGATAAATCGATTTTCGGGTGATTCTCTTAAATCGAATTTCCAATAAGCGACGCGACAAAGGCACCTGCTGCAACACATCGTCTACCCCTATGAGCCGATGCATATTGTCATGAATATATTTAATGGCCTTAGCTATCTCCTTATCCTCCGTAGCAAAGATATCGGTGGAACGACGCGTTACGATATGGGTATGCGTAACATAGATATCTTGCAAAATAGGAGTAGACTGTTCCAACTGCTCTTTAATCCGTTTAGCCGTTTCATAGCCCGCATTCGCAACATTCATATGGATGCTAGACAACTGTGGATCGGCTAAAGTGCAGATGGTGTCATCATCATCCACACCAAGAACAGACACCTCTTCTGGGAGTTTAAGATTTGCAATGCGACAGGCCTCAGAGACCTTATTTCCTTGATTATCATCACAGACAAAGATGGCCACTGGCAGGGGTAAAGCGCTTAACCATTGATTTAATTTTTGCGAATCATAGAACCAAAGATCCTCTAACTGCTGGTTTTTATACTCACTATAAGAACAGTTCCCTCCCTCGGCAAGAATACGCTCCTTAAAACCTTGACAGCGCTCTTCTGACCAAACCACATGGTGATAACCGCAAAAAGCAAAATTCTTAAATCCTCTATTTAAGAAATACTCCGCAGCCATCTTTCCCGCTGCACAATAATCACTAGTGATATTAGGAATCGACTGAAAACGCGATTTATAATCCTGCGCTATAGCTACAATACCATGACGTGCAAATTCTTCCACAGCATCTTGCTCGTTAAACTGCCCAATGATAGCATCTGCCTGCCAACGCAAAGCCCAATCAATAACGCCAGCTATGCCTAACCGCTCCTTCAAAGAGGAGGGCATCCGACTGACTACCCAAGGTTCTTGATGCTCCTTTGC